>JAKUOE010000042.1 GCA_022449845.1 Candidatus Thalassarchaeum sp. | reverse complement strand
CGATGTTGGGCCAAATGCTCCCAATGCTGGCCCCGTATTCCCCAATGCGGCAAAAATGACTGAAAGAATGGGTTCCAATGAATGAGTGGGTTCGAAGAATGCCAGCACAACGAGGCTGATCATCGCCAGAGCAGCCCATGTAGAAAGCATTCCAATTACAACCCACATGCGTGAGTCATCGACCACTTCACCATTCATTCTGACGCTTACAATCGCCCGTGGTTGGACCATCCGGTGAATCTCTCGGCGAGCTAGGACGAACGCGAGTCGTAACCGCAGAATCTTCAGTCCACCACTGGTAGACCCGGCAGATGCACCGACAACCATCAAGAATAGGAGGACAAACAGGGACAGAACGGGCCAACTCGCGAAATCTGCACTCGCATATCCGGTTGAGGTTCCAATGGCTGCGGCCTGGAATGCACCGTGTCGAATCGCATCGCCCCACTCCCACCCAGCACCTTGAACGAGGTTGATGGCGAAAACCGTCCATGCACCGGCTAGAACCAACAGATAAACTCGCAATTCTTGATCATTGATGACCTTCGCATACTCCTTTAGAAGGAGGAAATGAAACAGTGTGAAATTGATACCTGTAGCGACCATGAAGAACGTAATGATGCCCTCGACTAGGGGGCTGTTAATATCCATAATTCCACCATCGGTCGTACCAAATCCACCGGAAGGCATTGTGGTCAATGAGTAATTGATTGCATTGAACCAACTCAGGTCAGCCCAGAAGAACAAGAGAACGAATTCAAGCGCTGTAAATCCAATGTAAATGCTCCATAGGGCCTTTGCAGTTTCCTGAATACGAGGTCGGAGGCGGCTCAAGGAGGGACCTGTGAGTTCTGCTCGTGCAATGGACATCCCACCACCAAGAGCACGGCTCAGTAGCAGCATCCCAAGCATGATGATTCCCATACCACCGAGCCATTGTGTCAATGATCTCCAGAACAAAATCCCATAGGGTTGACTGGCGATGCAGTCATCCATTCCTTCACACCTTGGAGATGCATATGGATCGATTGTGGTCGCACCACTCGTGGTAAAGCCAGACATTGACTCAAACCATCCTCGAACCATACCCCCCATGATTTCGTACAATGTACCTCCATCACCATCCCATGTAATTGGCCCGTGGAATGTAGGGCCGAACCAATACGGCAAGGCCCCGACTGCAACGATGAGGGGCCACGACAAAGCAACGGCTGCGAATGCCTCACGATCACGGAGGCGTTCTGCAGAATCACGTCTTGTACCCAATTGAACGAGAATACCGCCAACAATGATGCAGAAAATTACGGCTGGAAGGAAGGACCAGATGAGAATGGATAATTCATCATTCATGATGTAACCGATTCCACCACTGATGATCAGAGGGATGGAGAGTAATATCAGACTCCAGCCTGCAACGAGTCCAATGACATCGTATCGCATTGTCAACGCTCCAGAATCTTCTCGACGGTGGGCACATCATCAGAGGAAACGAAGAGAATCAAGCGATCTCCGATTTTAACGGTCATATCGGGTTTTGAACGGAACATCATGCGTGAACCTTCATCGTTCTCACGCTCAACAAATGCGATTCGGAAGGTGCCCTTCTTCTCAATTTTCTCAATCGTCTGCCCCAAGCGACTGTGGCCCTTGACAATGGATGCACTCATCGCGACAATTTCAGGGACTGACGGCATCAGCTGATAATGGCCAGGAACCCGTCGGTGGACCTGCATCAAAATGGAGTCGATGGTCACGCGTCGTTCGGAAACCGCGTATGTCAAACCGATTCTGCGAACGACACGCGCAAGGGCGGAATCATCGAGAACAAGGCCCGTGCGTTCCACACCGATATCGGCTGCCCGCATGGCGATGGCGATGTTCTCATGGTCATTGGATAGTGCAGCAATTGCGATATCGTGTTCGACCAATTCAATCTCTCTCAGTAAATCCAAATCACCGAGATTGCAATGGATGACGTCGAGACGCTTGTGGGCTCCAATCGATGAGCCGACCAGTTCATTTGCAGCCTCTAGATGTTCATCTAGTACAGTGACCCAACATCCTTCAGCGAGGTATTCAGTAGCGAGTTGCTTTCCGAGGGGAGTCGCGCCAAAAATGGCCACGCGAGGGGCTTCAGGATAGGGGGGTTCAACATGGCCAGCCGCCTTGGAAATTCGCTTGAAAGTATGTTCTCCAATCGTGGCGAAGACGAGGCGATCTCCGACCTCAACAACAGTATCATCAGATGGAACGATTGCGCTTTCACCCTTCCTGCATACGGTAAACGCCTTTGGGAGACCATCGATTCGTGATTCGGCTTCACCCAAGGTGGTTGACGCCAATTCTGTGGCTTCATTGGTGACTTCGACCTCGACAATCCAGGCGGCTCCTCCAAGTGGAAGGACATCGTTGAGACTCGATGATTTCAATCCTGCCGTCAATCGGTCAATGGATTCCTGATGAGGGCAGATGGCGACATCGACACCAGACCAACGGGCCAATCGTTCCTCTTCATTCTCAATTAGCCTGCCATCGTGAATTCTTGCGATGGTAAGGAGTGAGGGTCGATTTGGATGTTTTTCCAAAGGCAACTCTTCTTCAAGAAGGTCGCGAGCAAGCGCACATGCCAGCATATTTCTCTCGTCACTACCTGTGGCCGAAATGAATACCTGTGCATCGCGAATCCCGGCCTCCTTGAGGACTTCACGTCGTGTGACGTCTCCGAGTAGTACGAAGGCGTCAATGGTCTGAGCTTCCTTGATGGCCGCAGGGTCGGGATCAATCAGAACAACGTCCTGACCTTCATTGTACAGAGCCCGAGCAACCCCTCTGCCGACCTCGCCAGCCCCACCGATGATAATGCGCATATGCAGTCCTCCGGCACCCTTTCGGCCCTTCCACTCCCTCTTAACTCCTCACTCGCCAATCCGCACCGGAACACGGTATGTTCCGCCAGTAATCTCGGGCTCACCAATGGTATGCCAAGACTCTGTCCAACACCCACTACTGCAGCCGATAGACAACGGTCTATAGTAATCATAAGGCGCCTCACCGAGGTGGCTTGGTTCCTCGATCCATTCTGTCATCGTCGTCGGGGTATGCAACAACCAGCGATTGTTGACGACATCCACTTCGCCTTCGATAAAACAACTTGAAAGGATGATATTATTGTCGTTACACCATTGTTCATCCAAGGGGAAGATGGCATTGGCCCATGCATGCGGTTCCCATGCATTGAACTGACCATCTGTCATCGGCCCCATTTCGTACCATGCAGGTATGTTGCGCGTCCGAAGAACACTCATCCATGCATTGGATTGTTCATCGCAGTCTCCACGCTGATCAGCAATACAAGCTGCACCGCTACGAGCGGGCGATAGGCCCTGACTGTATACAATCGAGTCTCGAATCTTGATGAAGGCTTCATGAGCGAATACATACGGATTATCGAGGTCGTCAGGATTGAGGCTACTTTCAATCTCGTTGGCCAATTCAACAACGATTGCATTTGTACCATCAATGGCCCAATTACGACTGGGGCCTGGGTCTCGATCATACCATTGCTTGTGAATACCGAACTGATCATACATGGAGTCCAAACGACCGGATCGATCGTAGTCAGCGTATGTTCCAGAATTGTCATTGTCAATTGAACCGATTGGTGAACGAGGTGCTTCGTCTGGGGCTCTTTCGCCCCCCCACCATGTGAACGATGTAGAAATCACATCGTATTGGACCAGAAGTGTGATGATTTGAACAGGGGGGATGTCACCTTCCCAAATGACGCATCTGGTGACGTCGCATCGTTCAGAACCAGTACCAATGGGGGGCCAATAAATCTGCGATGTCGAATCAAGGGCGATTGCCGAATCAACGGTGAGATATTCTTCATCAATCGGAATTGCAACATGATTCTCTGTACCTGCAGCATGTGCAACCATGTTCATGACCTCTTGTATAGCCATTACAGGATATTGAGTACCATCGTTCAATTCGAACCCATATTCAGAGATTCCAAAATCAGTTCTCAATGTGGGGATGGGGAATTGATAATTGAATGAAATCGGTTCACTGTGTGGATTCATCAGGTTGACATGCCGTTCGACTGTATACGATGCATGGACGGGGTATTCACGAGCAGGGCCAAATTCGTCCATCAGAGAATCGAGCCATTTTTCCAACTGATTTGAGATTCGTTCCTGAGCGGGTGTGAACAGGAATAGAAAGGCTATGGCGACAACCAGGACCATGGTTCGAATGTTGTTTCTTTTCTTCTTGGCTCGCCTCTTCCCTCCCCGTCGTACATTGAGCCCCGGAGGAGGGCCGCGTCTTGTACGATGAACAAGATCTCCGCCGGGTGTTGGGATGCCTACGCGCATCGAAATCCCACGTGTACCGAGGATGACACGCCCGCAAGTATGGCAGATGCTCTCGCCTGTAGGGTTGGGACTCAGACAGTAGGGACAACGAGCCATTCAGCCCGCGTGGAATCAGTAGCCCCTTGAATGTTGGTGGTGCGTCCCTATGGGACGCAGCATCATTCGGACTCATCGTAAGTCGCCACAGAGCGGACACCAGTCGAGATTCCACGTCGCTGTAGCCTCGCCCATTCTTGCTTCATTCGTGGTGAAAGGCCAGATGGTAGCCAAACGGAATCAGCTTGTTTCTGACCCCAAATGATGAATGGTGGAATGGACAGCAAGGCGATTGGATATGCGAGCCCGAAGGGGAGAGTGAGCAGTAGAATAGAATGCATCAGCATCGCTTTCAATGCAGGTTTGAAACGGCGCCCTTCGAGAGCATGCCAGCCCTGCCATGAACCAATGATGGCCATCGACCACGGCACAATCGCTGCAAGAAAAACACCCATGAGTAGAGTTTGCCAACCAAAACCAGTCACAACAAAACCGAACTGGGCGTCAGTCGTGGTAATCATCCGATAGATGAGGAGTACAACCAGCATGGGTCCAATGCCGAGACCAAAGGTCCATCCTGCAGTCGGATGGCCATTCAATCGACGAACCCCTTCTCGAGTCAGGAGGAACATCGTCAACATCGAAAGGCAGAGTGAGAGCAGTAGGGTGGGGACAAGTGGGAATAACGAACCGCGCCATAGAGGGTCGAGGACGAGTGATGCTGAAAGATACTGATACAAGGCACCAGCAAAAAATCCGTAGAGTAAGAGGCGGGTTGCAGTGGGAAGGTCATAAAATCCGACCATTTTCGACATCCCACCCCTCCAGCCGATCCAAATTCCAATGACACCAATCGCAGTCGCAACTTGGAACTGCCATAGCGGAATATCGAGTTCGGCCACGGCGGCGGGTTTGGAAGTCCGTTCTTAGGCTTGTCCGGCCCTTCGGGCCGTTCCGTGGGGTTCTTACGAGGAAGGTGAGACGACCGTTCATGGCACTCGAGGGTTTGAAGGCAGGTATCTTCGGTGCCATCGGCCGGTTGAAAGGTAAAAGGAAACTCGATGAGGCTGAAGTCAAGGAATTGTCGAAAAGTATCAGACGGGCATTGCTTGAGGCCGATTTCAACGTACGTCAATCGAAAGAAATCACCGCCCGACTTGAAGAGAGAATGGTCGATGAAGAACCGAGACCAGGGGTCACATTGCAGACACATGCGATGAACATCATCTATACCGAATTGGTACGTTTACTCGCGCCTCCAAGGGAAATCCGTCCACACAATCAGACAATCCTAATGGTCGGGCTGTATGGTCAGGGAAAAACGACGACGACGGCGAAGTTGGCGGAATGGTGGAGAAAACGCCATGGTGTCAAAGTCGCAGTGATTGAAGCGGATGTGCAGCGCCCAGGAGCCTACGCGCAATTACAACAGTTGCTCGCAGATTCACCAGTACAGGTCTATGGGGAACCTGAGAATACTAACGCAGAGGAAATTGTTCGCAATGGATTGGCCGAAGTCGGTTCAGCTGATGTAGTGATTGTCGATACTGCAGGAAGAGACAGACTCGATGATGAATTGCAGGCGGAACTGGAACGAATTCACAAGGTTGCGAATGCGACTGAACGATTCCTGGTCATCGATGCACAGGTCGGCCAGGCGGCTGGACCAGTGGCTGCTGGATTCCATGATTTGGTCGGTGTATCGGGTGTCATCGTTTCAAAGCTCGATGGTACGGCAAGAGGTGGTGGAGCATTGTCAGCTGTCGCCACCACAGGTGCACCAATCGTATTCATTGGTGAGGGTGAGAAAGTCGCAGATCTCGAGAAATTCGAATCGGACAGATTCATCTCACGATTGCTTGGAATGGGTGATATTCGCGGACTCATCGACATCGCCCCAGATACATTGGATCAGGAAGAGGCCAGGCGCCTCACTGACCGAATGATGTCGGGGAGATTTACCCTCAATGACATGTACAAACAAATGGAGATGATGTCGAAGATTGGGACGATTGACAAAATTGTCTCTCACCTTCCGACCTCGTTCTTCGGTGGCCTCGGTTCCATGGACCGTCGCCAAAAGGAGGAAATGCAAGGCAATCTTGAGCGGTTCAGAGTCATCATGGATTCAATGACTGACGAAGAGAAGAATGAACCCCATGTACTCAAGGCTGAACGAATTCGACGTATTGCGAAAGGTGCCGGTGTCAAGGAAAAGAATGTGCGCGAATTGCTCGCACAGTGGAATCGCTCCCGGAAGATGATGAAGGGAATCAAGGGCAATCGAAAGTTGAGGCGACAAATGAAGGGCATGATGGGCGACATGGATGACATGGATATGCCGATGTGAGATTATGCATCGCAGATTTGCCATCATCGGTCATCGCGCACAATCATCGGGTAGAATCAATCTCAACGATCTCGCGGGTTCAGCCGGCCGAATCGATGTGTTGGCCAGAGCCGTGAACACTGGCCTGTTCCTTTCGCATGGAATCCGAAAAAATACCGATGTAACAATACACTTACTCGGAGGGCCAGGGCCATCGAGAAGAGTGGTTTTTGAGGGTTCTTCATTGCGGGGTGTACACCCTGATGAGAGGGCGATTTCAGGGCATATTGGGAAAGTGCTGAAGGAGCCCACCCCAGCCATTGGCCACAGTCAAGAAATTCATTCGGGATTGTCACATTATGGCGGAGGGATAGAACAAACAATTGACGAATGGAGACGAGAAAATGTACGCATCTTCGTCCTCGATGCAAGAGGGGCACCATTCGATGCGAGAAATCATTCGGGCGAATCTGTAGGCTTCATATTATCAGATGATCAACCCTTCAGTGATTCTGAAAACGAAATCATGGACGATTTAGAACGGGTCTCTCTGGGAGAACAATGGTTGCAAGGACATGCATGTATCTCGATTCTACATCATCTAATGGATGAAAATCAAACGAGCCATGCAGGATAGCCTTCTCCATCTTCGTCAAGCGCTGCATGGAGAATCACATCAGGGACGTTCAGTGGGTGTGTTTGAGGCCACGTCGCAAGTGGTGATATGACGACGTGTCCAGCCATTAGGCCCGAACAATCTGTTTTTGGAAGTGGTTCGTCTTCGATTGATGCTGCACCGACGATGAATCCAGCATTATCTGAACTAGATGTGGTCGCACCATGATACCATCGCGCACCGAGTGGAACTGTTTCCACAACTCCGTTCCACTCATGTGGTATGTTGAGGTTGAGAATGATGTCACCGCTACGGAATGCCTCACGAATTCGTTCATCCATATTCATCTGCTCATCAGACCATGGGCGATGTTTGCTCCCACGGGTGCGCATCAGATTCGTAGGTTCATCAGATGCAATGGATAGAGCGCGATCGACAAGGGTCAAGATGGCGTCATTCGCGATGGTGTAATCCTCATGCAAGTATGTGCCTAAACTGAGGGCGATGCCAGGCAATCCATACAGAGCTGCTTCTCGGGCAGCAGACACAGTGCCGGAATGGATGACGTCAATCGAAATGTTGGGTCCATGGTTGATTCCTGAGATGCACAGTTGGGGTCGAATCAATCCAGCCCATGATTCGAAGCCCCGATCAATGGCGACAATCGCGCAGTCACAAGGCGTTCCATCCAGACTGAAGATCTCAATTGGAGGCCCGTCATGGTCCAGTTTTAGCGTTTCAACTAGGTCATTACGGTCACGAAATTCTAGTTTATGCTTCAACGAAAGGCGCATTGCAGAGGCTGATTGTTGACGTGCTGGTGCGAGAACGGCGAGTGGATGGCCGCGTTGATGCAGAATTTGGATGAGGCGATGCAATCCTGCCGCATCAATTCCATCATCATTGGTCAGAAACAAAGGTTCGCGCCATCCCATCGAATCGCCTCATCATCCGTCGGTCGGGTTGAGTTCTTCAGTTAATCTGTGATTGGTCCCGATAATGGCCAGAGCAGTTCCCATGATCATGAAGGGGCCACCGACCCATGTCCAGAGATTGGGGACATCTTGAACGTCCAATATCCATCCCAGAACACCCCCTAGAAGTGGTTCAAGCACAACACTGACTGAAATGACCAGTGGAGGGAGCCAACGCAAACTTGCATTGATTCCAGTGTGGCCGGCCAGACCTGGACCTAGAGCGAGATAGGCGACCAAGAAAATCCATGATGCATCCGCCCAACCCAGTACAGAACTGTCGACAAGGGCGGAATCGAGAGTTGCCCCTTCTGAAAAGACTGCGTGAATTGTCAACAGAATCGCACTGATTGCGGTCACCGGAAATGCATAGAGGAAGAGAGGCATCTCTCGCTGGCCACGAAGATGTCGGCCAGCCGCCAGATAACCGACGATGGCAATGGCTCCGAGGAAGGCGGCAGCATCCCCAATCAATGTCACAGGTCCAGAACCTGCATCCTGTACAGCCAGTATAGCACCAAACACTCCAATCACAGCCCCCCATGTCTCCCATCGATGCGGAGTGATACGTAATGCAAACATTCCGGCTACGATGATGAGTGGGTGCGCAGTGACGAATAAGAGACTGTGTGCCAGTGAGGTGTGATCTAAAGACCAGACCCAACTACCGAAGTGAATCCATAGGCATATGCCTGAGCCGAGAATGATCCAGAATGTGTTGCGATCCCAATCGAACGATTCGCTCTTGAGTTGCCAAATGAAGAATGGGAGTAAGATGATGGAGGTGGCCTGAAGTCGCCATGATGCGCGTAATAGAGGCGTCACATCGGACATCAGCATGAACACAGCACCGGCACTCGATACTGCGAGTACAGCGATGCCGAGAATGACCCATGCATGAACCGGGGGCGCCCGGGATTGTTGCAAAAAAACACCTCAGGACTCAGTGGCCGATTGACCCAAGATGCCGGCGCGCTTGAACAGCCAATATAGGCCACCGAAGATGATGCAGTTGATGAAGATGAATCCAACCAATCGAGCAATCCAATAGGCACCACCTAGCATGTCGACCAAACCCGTCTCATCAATGACGGCGAGAATTGCAGACTCGACACCAAAGAACGCTTCCCCGGTTAATGCGCCTGCAGCAATCATGAATGTGCCGAGCAGAATCAATGCGGACCTGCTTTCTGCTACGGAGCTCCCCTCTTGCTCCCGAATTTGTTCAACAACAGGTTCGAGACGATTGGACTGCCACCAATCTCGTCCGGCACCACCAATCATCATTGGGAAGGTGTATGGTGTGGGCAAATACATACCCAATCCGAACGCAGTCCCCATACCAGTCACCCATTCGATGAAAGCGCCAAGAAGGAATCCAATGAACAAGGTGGTCATACTACCCTGTCCTTCAGCCAGCATGACAGTGAATCCTGCAAAGGCATTCGCTTGAGGAGCCAAGAGATCGATTTTACCGTTGGCGAGCAAATCAGAGAGGAAAATGGCCATCCCAGCACCGAGAATTGCCCCAGGGACGACACCCATGATGTTGCCCTTGGAGATGTGATAGGGGCGGTTACCAATGTAGAGGCTGTTCTTGTAGTCGGCAACGACGGTTCCAGACATTGAGATGGCGCTACCGAAGACGGTAGTCCCGACCAGCGCGAGGAGGATGGCCTCTTCCTTGTCGAGGCCGAAGAAGTCCCCATATCCAAGGAATAGGCCGAGTAACATCAGTAGGACGATGAACGATGTACCCGATACGGGTTCAATGCCTGTCTCACCCATGACCCTGACGGCAATCGCCCCGAGAAGGAATGTCGTCATGATGAGGACCAAAGCGAAAACAATCGCTGCCTGAACTGGGAATCCACCCATCCAGAAAATCACAATCATCGCGAAGAAGGAGAGGATCATGAAGAGTGGGATATGGTGTAGTGGCCACTCATACCATCCCTTGCCCTCAATGT
>JAKUOE010000041.1 GCA_022449845.1 Candidatus Thalassarchaeum sp. | reverse complement strand
ATCATCCAATGGCGTCGATGAGGCATCGAGTGGGTCTGAGGGTGGTTCAGCAGTGAGTTCTGTGATATCCGAGTACCCATCCCCATCTGTATCTGAATCTTTCATGTCAGGCCAGCCATCGCCATCCATATCGGGGCAACCCAAGTAGAATCGGGTGCTTGTACCATAATCATCCGGGCAGTTGTCTGAACGTTCCGGGTCGCCGCGTTGATCAGCGTACCCATCACCATCTGAGTCGGACCAAAGATTGGGGTCCGTATTCCACAAATCAATCTGATCTGCCCAACCATCGCCATCGCCATCTGCACAACCATAGACACCATCTTGATTGGATGTCCCAGCCCAATTCAAACAATCATCCGCTTCATTGCCACCGGGTTCATCCCCATACCCATCGTCATCTTCATCGGACCATTGAGTGGGGTCCAGATGGAATGGGTCATTCTCATCAGAGGTGCCATCGCTGTCAGCGTCAGGACAGCCATTCCGGTCGACCGTTGAGGTACCCCATTCGTCAGGGCAATCATCCACTTCGCCAACGATTCCATCGTCAACCCAGCCGTCACCATCACTGTCCGGACAACCATTGTCCAGTATACTCGCCAATGATGGGCACTCATCATTGTCATTGGACCAGCCGTCACCATCATTGTCTGGGCAACCATAGCGGTCACGTGTCGAGGAGCCTGGGCGATCGATACAGGCGTCCCATTCGGTTCCAGCCGGATTATCACCATAGCCGTCCCCATCTTGGTCCTCCCATTGAGTTGGATTGTCATCGATGTCATCGCCCTCGTCAGACCAACCATCGCCATCAGAATCAAGACAGCCGACGAGATCTCGGATGGAGGTTCCAGCTTCATACACACAGTCGTCGTAAGGACCCCAAGGACCTCCAGCAGCCATATCCTCGAATCCATCTCCATCGTAATCGAGGGGAGCGGGGTCTGAGACGGTGGCATTCTCAATCCACATCCCAGGCCAATGATTTGCCCGGGATTCATTCCAAGTCGGGTCTCCCCAATTGTCACCTAGACCATCACTGTCTGAATCCGACCACTGGGTGGGGTTGTTCATGAAGAAATCATTCAAATCGGATTGTCCATCGGAATCCAAATCTCGGCAACCCAATCGGTCTCGCCATGAGTCACCCCATTCGTTCGGACAGACATCGGGGTCGACACCAGCCGGGTTCTCACCGAATCCATCGCCATCGGAATCAATCCATTGAGTGGGCTCGTAAGGCATGTCATCACCAGCATCTGACCAACCATCACCATCGGCATCGGGACAGCCATATCGATCCAAGGTCGAGGTTCCAAACACATTGGGGCAACTGTCACCCTGCCAACCATCTACATTGTCACCAAAGCCGTCGCCATCAGTGTCACGGGACTGAGAGGGTTCCCAAGGGAAATCATCGACTTGGTCGCCGATGCCATCTCCATCTTGATCAGACCCAAACATGAGAACGAAACCGTCGGCACCAGATACTGCACTGTATGATATTTGACCCGAACCATCACTCGCTGTACTGGCGAAATAGCCACCGAATGCATACATGCCGTTGCGCATGGTAACCGAGTATCCGTAATCGGAACCTGAGCCACCGAATTTCTTCATCCAATCCCAGCCACCCGAAGATGGCACATGGGCCATGAAAGCATCATAGGAGCCCGAAGACGAGAGTTGAGAATTGCCGAACCAGGCCGTGTTGTAGTACATCCCTGAAATGGTGATGTTTCCTGTCGTCTTGTCCATATCCAAATCATAGCAGTAATCCGTGCTTGAACCACCAGCATTCTGGGCCCACACATAGGAACCCGCAGAATCCCATTTAGCCACAAAGCAATCCCAGTTGCTGGATTGTTGATAGGCATACATCCGTTGGTTGCTGTTAGAATGGAAATCCATCAGATACTGGAAGCGACCACTGACGGCGACATTCCCAGCATCGTCAATCCCTACGCCTTCTCCATACGAACTGTAAGATGATTGTAGGTATCCAGCCATCCTCGCCCATGTCAATTGACCAGAGTTGGTGAATTTCGCAACCCAGACGCGGTAGTAACTGCTCGATTGGTAACTGGGTGACAATTCAGTGCCATCGATATTGATTCGATAACTGAACTCTCCAGTCACAGCAATATCGCCATTCGCATTGACATCGATATCGCGGCCTCGCTGGTAGTATGAGCCGTAGAATCTCTTGGCCCAGACGAATGTCCCGGTACTATCCAATTTCGCGAGGAAGGCTTCATCGTAACTGTATGAGTTCAGAGTGATGGATCCAAAATATCCAGTGCTGTAGTAGTAACCGGTGAGATAGGCGTTTCCAGAATTATCCATCGCCACGCCGTAGCCGTAGTCCGAACTGCTGCTTCCAGCAGATTTGGTCCAGAGCCAAGTTCCATTCGTATCCAGGCGAGACACAAAGATGTCGTTGCTACCCCGACCGGAGATGGATTGTGAGCCAAAAGTTGCGGTATTTGAAGAGTAATAATAACCGGTAATCGTGATATTTCCGCCATCATCGACCGCAATATCGTGACATTGATCGCTACTGCTACCTCCTGCTCTATGCACCCAATCCCAAACGCCGTTGCTCATCCTGCCAACGAAGATGTCGTAACTTCCAGTCGCACTCAAGGTGGTGGTGCCGAATGTGGCAGAATTGTAGAAGTATCCGCAAACATAGGTGTGCCCCAATGCATCCATCTCGATACTCATCACAGAATCGGTACTCCCTGAACCGGCGACATGAGCCCCCCATAGCAAGGCGTTATTCGAAGAACGAGACGTTTTCTCAGATTTGGGGCTCTCCTCAAGGGTTGATTCTGAAAGGGCAACCGCAGGAGCGAGTATCATCAAACTGACCAGAAAAAAGGCAACCAGTGGTGGACGCATCGATTTGTCGACAGGTCACACCCGTCAAGAGTGTTGCGACGCATCCCGTAGGGATGCGTTCAACGATATGGATGCAAAGTCACATATCGATCTAAGCGTGAGACGAAGGAGTCGCCATCCTCGACATTGGCTGCCATGGCGCGAACAGCTTCCTCAATCAATGCATGCTCATCTGGCTGGATGCCCATGACACGCCGCATGATTTCGAGTAGGGACCATTCGTCCTCTGTGATGACCTCGTCGATCAGAGCGGCGATTAACGCCGTCTGATAGGTTGTTGCATCTCCCATCTGTCGCTTCTCGTACGCGAATACGTCGGATGTCTCGATTGGGTTGTCAATTTCATCCCTCAGAATCATCCAGCCTTCACTCATGATATCACGAGGAAGTGCGAAGGCCCGGGCAATGACGCGCAAAATGGACATCTCGTCGTCCGTCACAACCTCATCTTCGACCGCAGCCTCAAGGGTGCGGAGATACAAGTGTAAACCACGTGTTCCGGTTAGCGCCATACCACTTCGACCCGGTTCGTGTGTATAAGCCGAATCCCCGCGCCGACATCTCTGGCGTTTCGCTCAAATAGCCAAATCGACGACCCACGGCTAGGCAGAGGTCGCCAAGCTTGGTCAACGGCGCTGCGTTCAGGTCGCAGTCCTCAGTGGTTCGCAGGTTCAAATCCTGCCCTCTGCATACCGAATGAATTGCAGCACGGAACGTATTGCAATAGATGTGCCGATGAATGTGATTTTCAGCCAAATTATGAGGCTAGATGTGTGACTGCGAGTCATTTCGACTGTATTTCATTTGTATTTCATTTTGAGATACATATATTAGCGAGTTACTCGGGTCGATTGACAACCGGCCGAGGAGAGACCCCTATGTCACACAGCCAGATGACCAGCCTTCGAGTCCCAGAGGACCACCTACTGTTACTCGATCAGAGAGTTGGATTCGATGGCATGCGAAACCGGTCTGACGTAATCCGTGCTGCAATTCAGTACTTCCTCGACTCCACACCTTCCAACGCCGATGTGCGAACTGTCAAGTTCGAAATCGGTACAGTGACCCGAGAGCGACTTGAGGCCATTTACCGGATGCACGGTGATGATGCGTCCACTGTCGCCAAGAAGGCACTCGACGCCTACATCCTCCAACTGGCTCAGCCAGACCGAATTACCGAGGCTCTACAAGAGCGCTTGGAGACATCGCGTGACAACACGCAACCACATGAGGATCACACTGCTTAGGCAGATGCACCAACCAGGGGCGAGAGACGTGGCAACGTACAATGATGGGATGCACCACGCGGGGGGGTCTGAAACCCCCCCCGCAACTTCTCCTGGCTTCGCAGGGCTACGCGCCCGAGCGAAGTCCACCCACAGCCGAGGAGTCGGCTTGATGGATGATGCAGGTGAGGCTGTCCTCACACTGGGATTCTCCAATCTCCGCTTTCGTGCCCGTGAGGCAATGAAGGCATTCTTCCGCTCACACACACCCCGCCCCCGAACTTCGGGGGCCCCCTTCCTCGACGATGCTTGACACTCGTCACACCCCTCCCCGCCTTCGGGCGGGGACCCCCCTACTCGGTCGGTAGGACGACAGTTTCGAAAGTTCGAAGTGTAATCTTCAAGGGGGGCCGAGCCACATGGTAGGTTCCATGCCTCCACAGGTGACTGACACGGATGCGCGATTCATGGCGCATGATTCACTCCGTGAAGGCCAAGTTGACATGATCAATGATGGCTTCAAGGTCATTTCAGAAGGGGGGTTTCTTCTCGCCAATGCACCGACAGGGATTGGGAAGACGGCGGCTTCCCTCTCCGCTGCCTTGTCTGTCTATCAATCAAGACCTGGGACAAGTGTCCTGTTTCTGACAGATCGCCAATCGCAGCATCGCATCGTCGTCAACACAGTTCGCAGTATCAATGCGAGATTGTCTGAGGGAGAACCTCCAATCACCCTAGTGGACATGATTGGACAGAATGGGATGTGTGTCAACGATTTGGCACTGCAGCATCGCTCGAGATTCAGGCAAACTTGTGGCGAATTGCGTGCGACACGTCAATGCAAACCATTCCTCGCTGATTCGCCAGGCCTCAGACTCAAGGTCCTCGATTACCCGCTTCACGTTGATGAGTTGGTAGACCATGCCAGAAAGTGGAGTGGGTCAAACGGAGCACAACCCACCTGCCCATGGAAAATTGCACGTGAAACGGCTGCACAGGCTGACATTCTGGTCTGTGATTACAATCACTTGTTCAACGAGGAAACTCGTAAATCAAGCCTCAAGGCAATGGGTTTGGAGATGGAAGACATGATTGTCATCATCGATGAGGCCCACAACCTACCCAATCGAATCCGCAGAGGATTGAGTCGGACCCTGAATGATAAATTGCTGAGAGATTCAATCGCTGAAATGGAAGAATTCTGTGAAGAGCAGGAAGAAAGAGGTGGAGAGGATACAGGTCCTGTATTGGACGCGACATCGAGTGCTTCGCGCGTGCGCGCGTGCGAGAAGGTGTTGAGGCGGTTCAAGAATAGACTTTCAAAGTGGAATCGAGAACAACTGGATGCAGATCGAAATACCGGTGATGTTGGAGCTGAAATCGAAGTGCGTGTAGATGCGGACCAGATCCTCTCCATGCTGCGCCAGGAATTGGCGAGTGGGCTCTCAGGCGAACAAATCGGAATCACTGAATTGATTGGGCAACTGTTCCTGATTCAAGTCGATCCGGATGAAGATGAAGATGAGTTGGCCACAGACCGCTTGGCCACCGTACTATCGATTCTAGACCGATATGCACAATCTCCAGCCATGTGCGTGGTCCTCAATGCACGAGGGGATGAGAATCGAATTACCACACATCTTCTCGATCCGTCAATTGTCAGTGGAGAGGTGTTCGAAACTGTGCAAGGCGGCGTTCTCATGTCTGGAACGCTGACGCCTCCGGAAATGTATGCAGAGTCATTGGGCATACCTTCAGTTGGCCCACTGAGTACTGAATCGTATTCATCTCCGTTTCTGGACGAAAGACGACCGATACTCATCGCTTCAGATGTGACCTCATTGTACAGTCAGCGCGGACCGGAGAATACACGAAAGATTCGGCGGCATATTCAGGCACTTCTGCAGAATACACCGGGTCACGTCGCAGTCTTCTGTCAATCGTATAAGATGCTGGAGGAAGTGGTCGAAGAAGCCGATTGGCCAGGTCGTATGTTACTCATCGAAGCAAGGAATTGGACAAAGAAGCGGGTGGACAGTGCAATGCAGCAATTGTCCGATGCTCGGGAAAGGGGGACGAAGGTTCTGATTGCAGGTGTATACGGGGGTCGACTTTCGGAAGGTGTCGATTATTCCAACAATATCCTCGACGCTGTGGTCTGTGTCGGAATTCCTGTTCCACCACCATCCGTACCACAAGACGCACTCCGAGAATACATCGAGAAACAGCACGGACGAGGGAAGGGTTGGAAGTATGGAGCCATTCAACCAGCCGTCAACAGTGTCCTACAGGGAATGGGTCGAGCGATTCGCAAGGTCGAGGATCGTGCCTTCTTGCTCCTGGTAGCCACTCGTTTGCTCGGGGGCCAGTACCGAACCTGTCTTCCATCAACACTCCATACATTCACTGCGAATGATGCGAAGCGAACGGGACGTATGGTCAAGCGTTTCTTTGAGCGACTGCCTGAACCCGCGAAGGGTGAATAGGAAGATGGATGGGTTCAAGGACACCCGAGGATGCCACCAATCAAGGGGGCGACAGAGTGGATTGGTCGAAAGTTGAACTCGTCGCAATACCAGAAGATGAAGAGAAGGTAGAGGCGGAGCCCATCCTTGCTGGACTCTCTGCGGCTCCTTCTGACCTTCATGATGCATTTCTTTCCGATTTACCACATCTTGCCGAAGCGCAAGCAGCCCATGCCAGTATCTTGGCGACAGTGGGGGACGGGATCGAAGCGCATTTTGCAGAAGTCAATGCCATTCAAACGGCAGAGGTTGCGATTGCAAATCTAGGTGGATTCCGAGAAGGTGATGCCTTAATCCTCCCTCTGTCAGGAGCCATTCAGGAAAAAGTGCAACTTGAGATGGGAATCGATGGAGACAACAAGACACTTCGACTCAATGCTGAGGGGGAAGGCGGGGTGAGCTTCACCCGGATGTTCACACTCCCACATGGCACTGAACTCGCTCGAGCCGGTTGGCGCGGAGACGAGTTGATTCTCGATCTGATTCGGGACTAATCAGGCAGGCGGCGGTGCGGCAGCAGCCGGCATCTGGCTAGCATTCTGAATCTCGGCCATGGCGCGCTGTAGGGCAGCAGTGGCTTGACTGCGGTGTGAATCTCCCAATTCGTGACGACTGTATCGCGCAATCTCAAACATGTTGTCGAGTGCAGTCAATGATTCATCACTGAGGGTGGGCATCGCCTTTCGAATCGCCATCTCGAATTCGCGAACGGTCTCAAAGTCACGACGTAGGTGACCATGAGACATCAGGACGCCGCAGAGTTCCTCGTAACAATTGAAGATGGCTTCACGAATCGCGTCGCCTGCAGCCAGAAGTTCGGCTGTGTATGAGAAGATCTCAGCAAGCTCATCGATCGTCTCACGACGGCGTACATAGAGTACCCAGATTCCCGCAGCGGCGGCGGCAACGATTGCAGCCACAGCAGCATAGACCCAGTAGGATACACTGTCCGATACCTCGCTCTGCGCTTCGTACTCAAGTGCATACAGGTCACGGGCAAGGTTCTGGCGGCTCTCTTCGGAGAGTTCAGCCGATGAACTGTTGAACTGTAGATACAAGGTACCCCAGTGATCTTGGTCCGATAGAGGTGGCAAACTTTCAGGCACTGAGAACTCAAACTCCCATACTCCACCGGCATCGGTGTAACCTGATAGGAACATCTCGAAGGCATCAACTTGTGATTCATTGCGCAGGTGTGCTTCGATTGCGATGTCAGGGATAATCTGGCTCGTATAGTAATCTCGAACGGTTACACTGCCGTTAATCGAATGACCACCCCAGGCGACCTCGTCGTATTCAACATCGAAGGTTGCGCGGACTCGAAGGAACAATTCTGCACTGGTATTGGCTGGATTGAGATGACGGATGTCGTCTCTTTCACTGCTGAGAATTAGCGTCAAATCCCCCGGTGTGATGTATCGATCGGCTGTAAACTGGATGACGAAGCCACCGGTCTGATTGTCCCAAACCAAGTTGGAGGTTGGTAGAGACGTGTTTCCATTCATCAGTACCAAGGTGAGATTGGTGAGTGTGTTTCCACTTCCACCGACTTCATCAATTCGGCCTTCGATTCTGACCGGATGTGTCGAGTCACTGCGAATTGCATTGTCTGATACAAAGGTAATCTGGATGGTGACGTCTGCCCACGTGGTGACTGTGATATTGCGCTCGCTGCCCAACCACGATGAATCGCCAAGATAGAGAACAGTGACAAGGTGATCGCCACGAGTGCTGGAAATATCAACGGGTATTGTTAGACTGAAATTGCCATTCTCATCGGTAGTCAGTGTTCCTATTGAAGCGCCATCCAAGGCCACTTGTAACGTCGCACCCTCAATACCAGGTAGGCCGACAACATCGGTGTCATACAGGCGACCGTTGATGGTCCAATCAAATCCACGTGTAGCATCTCCACCGTTTGCTGCACTCAAGGAGATTGCAGAGTGGTGAGCGACCCAAAGGGTCTCGTTCGCCTCACCACCTCGATACCAGCCTTGCGCGGGCGCGTACACCTCAATGAGATGGCTACCCAAAGCCATCGAAGACGGGATGGTCCAATTCAACGACCAGATGCCGTTCTGATCAGTCGACGCATTGCCGATGAGCATGCCATCGATTCGGATGTCGACGTTGTGTCCTGGAATCCAGCCTGTTGGAAGGTTGTCTCGTACCGTACCAGTGATTTGAACGGTGTCACCGATGGCAACGGCCTCTGGAGGCGTGATGTCAACGTTCACCAGACTGTAGACCTGCCAGTCGACAGTGGCGCTAGAGGGCAGATAGAATGCTGCACCCCCATATTCGACATCCATGGTCACAGGACCGAGTGTCATGTCGGAAGGCACTGGATAGAAGACATCGAATGTACCATTTTCATCAGTCGTCACATTGGTGAGGAACACATTGTCAAGATAGATACTGATTGTCATGTTGGCCACAGGACGATCCACTGAATCTAGCAGCATTCCAGTGACCGAAATGAGTTCTTCACGGTCGATTGGGCCGCCGCCAGCCATGATGTCAATGGATGTGGGTTGAGTCGCGTTGAACATTGCACTGGCGTTTGCCGGAAGGTAGTACTCTGGATTCACGGAATCTCCTGCACCGACGGGGTCGACCCAGAGATATCCGCCCAAGAACCGGACCTCAAGTGTGTGACCACCCGCATCCGTACCCTGAGGTAGAGTGTAAACCAGTGAATAGGCGCCAGTTGAACCATCTGAAATGGTCGACCAAGTGCTACCAACATCATTGCCATCAACATAGAGATGGATGACACCGCCAGTGGCATTCCCATCGGTGTCGAGCAGGGGTTGACCCCACTCATCTAGTAGGGTACCGTTGACAATCAGCGTCTGACCTGCGATGAGAGTTCCTTCGACACTGTCAATCGTCAAAACGGTCGGAGCGAGGATGATGATACGTGTGCTCATCGCATCTCCAATGACACCAGTGGTACCATTCATACCAGCATAACTCGCATTGACCCAGTGTGGACCTGTTGCGGTGGTATTCAGTACAGTAATCTCAATGGAGCCGAGACCGTTGGAGTCGGTGGTCACGAACACAGGGGCGTTCATGCCGACGGGGTCGATGCTGACAATTTCTCCAGCGATTGGGTCGCCTGCGTTATCGATGAGAGAAATATTCACAGTGAAATTCTCCCCTCGAACCGTACGATCATCAAGATTGAGGTCAAGAGGACTGGTAATTGTCAACACCGAAAATCCACGACTGTCGAAGGTGTTGTTCCCACTACTGAATTCATAGAAATTGACCGTAGGGGTGTACTCTGCGGTAATCGTGTGATTTCCACGCGGGAAGTCGGCATCGAGGGTGACCCAAGCCCACCACGATGTATCGCCCTGAGCGGTTCCATTTGCTACAGTGAATGTGTTTGTCCAACCATCGATATCGAAGGTCAGAGTCGGCAACATCGGTACACCATCACGGGTGATGATGGCTGAACCATTGTCAGACACGAGTGTTCCGGTGACATTGAAGCCACCGCCTGCAATCGGATTGTCGACGATTGGGTCGACCACGAGGACAGTGATTGAACGGACTGTGACCGTGTTGATTGGGCTCGCGTCAGGCAGCATATGCCATGTACCATTGTAGAACAGTGTAATGGTGCTAGGACCAAGAG
>JAKUOE010000040.1:6096-10826 GCA_022449845.1 Candidatus Thalassarchaeum sp. | reverse complement strand
ATCGTGGTGGAGACCGCAGAGGCGGAGATCACCGTGGAGGCGGTGGAGGCCAGCGCCGTGACAATCGCGGAGGGAACGATCGCAGACCGCCTCGACGAGGGCCGCGCAAACCGGGTGGCTGGGGTCCAAAAAGCAAGGGCGGGTCCCGCGGACGCTGAAATCTCGCGCGGAGCATTCATTTGACGTATGGGCAGAGGTCGGGCCATGAGCCCGCCCATTGAAGTCGCTGTGGGGTTATTGGATGAGGGAATTCCAGCAATGCTCGACGACCTAGAAGAGTACCTCAAGGGCGGAAATCGAGCAGGTGCGCTACTCAAAGCAACCGAGATTGTCGAAAAAGATCCGGAATGTGTAGAGGGTCTGTGGGCTCTACTGAATTGTGGGTTGCCTGATCTACGCCGTGATGGGTCATATCGAGTCGACCCGACCTTACCAGAGGCGGCCAAAGGCTGGGCGTTGGCCAAGCGAATCGTCGCCCTTGACCCAACACATCAAGGCGCCTGGATTCGAGGAGCGATTCTAGCAACTCAACATCTTGGCTTGGCCGAGGAGGTGTTGCAATGGTGGGAGAGTTACCGCGAACACCATCCCAGTCAAACAACACCCGTCATCGAACAGGCTGGGCTTCTGATTCGAATGGGGCACTATTCCGAAGCTAGCAAGCGTATGGCGACATTGCTTGAGCCCGGGATGGATGAAATGCACCGTGATCAATTGTTCAGGGTCGAAAGGATGAACCGAACGATTCAGCGCTATTATGATATGGAAAATTTGGATGTTTTCCGACCACAAAATCCCAACCATTCTTCTTGGAAAGATATCAACGGGATGCGGAATCTGAAACCAGCCAGTGAGAAATTTACTTTCTTTATGCTCGCAGGACCCCTCGTCCTCTGGGAGGCCATTGCGTTGCAGTGGTTTATGCCCAACAGTTGCTTTGGAATGGGGTTGGCGTTCATGTTGGTTTACGCTTCAGTTCTCTGGGTCAAGAAAATCTCCATTTCCATCACAGACAAGCGCAATCGACCGGTGTTAGATTTATGGCGAGCGGTCGAAGTTGAAGCGACTTCTGGGAAAGTTTGCATTCCTGAACAGATACGGGACGCGAAACTGTATCGAACTGTGATGACCAAAGATTACCCAGTAGCATTCCGCCAGAGACTCGAGAAGATTGTCGAGAACAACGAGGAACTCTCCAAACGTTGGGAAATGAAACTTCCAGAATGGATGGAATACGAACTAGAGGATTACGAAGAAGAGTAATCAGGTTCCAGCAGTGTAATCTGAATGATACGCGATTTGTTCAGGGGTCAGTGTATCGATTTCAAAGCCGAGGGTGGCCAATTTGGTCATGGCGAGGTCCTGATCCTGTTCCTTGGTGATATCGTGAACGATTGGAGCCATGTCGCGTCCTTCGGAAGCTAGGCGGCACAGTGCGAGGTATTGATTGGCGAAACTCATGTCCATGACCTCTGATGGATGGCCTTCGGCCGCCGCCAGATTGACCAAACGGCCTCTGGCTAGTAGGAAGATGTGGCGCCCATCTTTCATGGTGAATTCTTCGTTATCCGGGCGAATGGTGCGAACACTCGTGGCTTGGGATTCAAGGTGTTCGATGTTGATTTCACAATCGTAATGACCTGTGTTGGAAATGATGGCGCCCTCTTTCATCACCGAAAAATGACGGTCGACGATGACATCCTTCATTCCAGTCGCTGTGCAAAAGATATCTCCAATGGTGGCGGCTTCATCCATTCGCATCACTCGGAAGCCATCCATCACTGCGCGAAGAGCGGGGAGTGGGTCAATTTCAGTGATGACGACGTTGGCGCCCATTCCACGAGCACGCATGGCCAGACCACGTCCACAATGGCCATATCCTGCAATGACGAATGTCTTGCCGGCAATGAGTACGGAAGTAGCACGAATGATGCCATCTAGCGTTGATTGGCCAGTGCCGTAGACATTATCGAAATCCCACTTCGTAATCGCATCATTCACAGCGATGACGGGATAACGCAGTTCTCCCGCCTCACCCATGGCTCGAAGACGATGGACACCGGTTGTGGTCTCCTCAGTTCCGCCAATGACACCTGATGCGTAATCTGACATGGGGCCATGAACACGAACGATGAGGTCGGCACCGTCATCGAGTGTTAGTGTTGGATTGGCCTCGATTGTACGATCAATACACCAGTAGAAATCCTCGACACTCTGCCCATGCCACGCATAAATCGAGTATCCTTGGGTGGCCAGCCAAGCGGCGACATCGTCCTGGGTAGAGAGGGGATTACAACCGGACCAGGAGACTTTGGCACCGGCTGCTTCGAGTGTTTCGATGAGAACTGCGGTTTCCTTGGTGACATGCAAACAACCGGCGATGGTCATCCCGGCCAGAGGTTTTGTCTCTCGTGCTTCATCTTGGAGGCGAGATAGAACTGGCATTCTGGCTCGAGCCCAATCAACACGGCGTGCACCCTCATCTGCCAGAGAGATGTCAGCGACCTTCCAACCCTCTCCAGAGTCCATGATTCGACGCGACGGTTAGAGTTCATCAATCCCGCGCTAATCCACTCTGGAAGAACACCGGGGGGCTACGCCCCCCGATGTCTCCATTTCGTCAGCGCTTCGCGTCATTGCTGTTGCTGTTGAGCCGCTTGAGCATAGTATTGCTGAGCATAAGCACGTGCTGTTTCCTCGGGGTAGCCCTGAGCAACCAGTTGCTGTACATAGGCTTCGACTGGGTCCATCTCTGCGACATCGCCACCGAAGTTGGCTGCATCGCCTGTGGAAGTATCTCCACCTCGGCCACGAACAAGGAACATCGTCAGCAAGATGACAATGACGAGGACCAGTGAACCAATTCCTCCGAAGAGGAGCATATTACTCATACCACCTTCAGAATCTCCACCTGAAGATGTCGAATTACAAGCGGGATCATCCGGAGTTGCATCACAATCGACCTCATCGGGACCACTGTCTCTGGGAACTAGATTGACGTCAATCGACTTGGTAATCGTCCAACGTGAGCCATCATCCTCAGTGATTTTGATGAAGATGGTCTGAACAGATCCATTGGCGTCATACAGGTCAGCGATATCCAAGCTGAGGCTGAATGTTTCACCATCAGCCAGTTGGTTTGCCGCGTCGTAGGTTCCATCATTCTTGAATTGGAACTTCTGCGAAGGTAGCAAGTCAAGGGTCGTATCTGCAAGAGCGACCTCAACTGTGACGGAACCGTCTGCATCCTCTGAACCCGAGACCAGGCTGCCGTTGACGTACAACGTATCCTGAGTCTGTGAACTACCGTTTGCTGGACTGGTGAACTCAACAACAGGTTGGTCATCACCGAAATCTTCGCCAACAACGACGAAGTACATCTTGTACTTGTCACTCTGTAGGCTCTGCTTGTCCGCTTGATCAATCACAGTCAACTCAATACGAATCAGATGGGTTTCTAGATTCGTTGCTGGATCTACCGTGATGTTCTCGAATCGGTGCGTGAAGGAATGGCTTACCATACTGGAGATTTCAGTGGTCTTTCCATTCTGAGGGGCGCTTCCCGGTGCATTGTATGCATTGTCCAAGAAGACCGTCCAAACGTAGGTCTTGATTCCGTTGGTTCCATCGGTCGCATCACCATCAGATGAGTTGGATGCATCGAAGTGAACTGTCAAGTCACCGGTTGGCCCGAGGCGAATCAGATTGATGTCCCACTCAGACCCGTCCGAGGAAACCTTGGGTGAGTCTTCGTGCAAGTCAATCTGACCACGATATTCGAGGCGGTCGATGATTGTGAACGAGGGCAGTGGGTTGAACTCGTCAGCCAGAGCATCGTTGGTCTCCAACATGATGTGCGCAATCCGTGTGTGCCCCTCTGCGTCGTGCAGGTACAGTGTGACCTGCCAGCGTGCTTCTTGCTTGCACAGAGTCGAACTCTGAGCATCGAGAACACAGAACTCAGCTGTGTGTGTGTCCTCTTCACGGTGATCACTTTCTCCATCTTGGAGTGGGTTTCCATCCCAATCCGTTGCAGTGGTACCTGCAACAGGGCGCAGTTCCCAATCAGCATCTAGGCCTTCCAGAGTTGCAGTGAAATCGAATTCGAGTTCAGCATCGCTCTTCATGTACAGAGGATCGTATTGTCCTTGGAGACCATTCCAAGTCATGACTTCTCCATTGATGACCATGTCAAATCCATCACCAGCTGGACCGAAATCAAGCGGATAGGGTGTGACTTGATGTGCGAGTAGATTGGAAAGCAATGGCTTACCAATCGTTCCGTATGCATCCGAGACTTGGGGATTCTCAACATCGATGGTTGTGATAATCATTCCACCCTGTCCACTCGAACAGGTCGCCAGAAGCGAGGCTGTCGAATCGGTGTTATCGGTGATTAGACTGTGGAATGTCCCAATTGGTGCTGATATTGTACCACCACAGACCTGCGGGATGTTGACGTTCTCCGTCTGTGTGGTAATCAATGTAGACTCAGCAACATAGTCGCCACCATTGAATGAAATCAGGGCGACCGGGTTCACATCTGCAAGCAATGGGTGATGCCAATCCATCACCATCGTATCCGAATGCTCGACTTGGTTCCCCTCAACATTGCGGAGTGCGACGTTGATGTCGAAAGGCAGGTGACCCTCCTCATAGACTGAGCGGTATGGGCCCAAGTGCATCTCTAGAGTTGCACCGGCCTGCATGCGGTTCTTGATGACGTCCAT
>JAKUOE010000040.1:0-6086 GCA_022449845.1 Candidatus Thalassarchaeum sp. | reverse complement strand
ACGGGCCCTGCGGGTTCAGCAGAGTGTAGTAGCCATCATTTCCTTCGACATTGATGGTGGGCTGCCATGGAAGCAGAATCTTGTCGTAATGATTCATCCAAGTACTCGTAATGTATCGAGTCCAATAATTCTCTTGGAATTGTGTATAGGTCATGCCCATCGCATCCAAGTCTTCCTTCACACGATTCAGACGGTTCTGATCGGTAGGATCTGAAAGAATCGCTACATCGATGCTGTCGGCCATTGAGATCGGGAAATCCCAAGTATTACCGGAAATCGTGCCATCGGCGGCCAGTTCAGCATAGAAGCTGAAGTTGTAATTGCCACCATCGGACCAACCGCTGGACGGTGCGACTGCGGCCCACGTTGCGGACGAACGCTGGTGTGGGGACAGAGTCATTGGACTCTCGGCGCTGGCTTCATTGTAGACAATGGACCCAGTGTCCGTATCGGTGACCTTCAGTTTGATGTTGTAATCGCCCTCAAGAACACCGTTCACCAGTTCCATTGTGAATGCGTGGTCCTCAACCTGATCGATTGGGTAAACACACGCGTATGTGTTGTCCCCGACACAATCGAGTACATCCGGTCTCAGCAACTGCACGTCAACGCTTGCGACTTGGAAGATGACGCGTGAAACGTTGTTTGCGATGTTGACTTCCTGATGGTTGTACCATGCAGTTCCTTGAGTCTGGTTGTCATAGTGAGTCATCGCATCGATTCGATAGATTCCCTGAGAGAAGTCGTGACTACCAATGTTGACATTGAGGTCTTCTTGTGAATCAAGGCCATTCACTTGAGTCGAATACTCAGTGACATAGGTGAACACATATTCTCGGACCGTGATATTGTCAACAGCAAATCCTGGGAGGTTGTGGTCGGTTCGGCTCCCTGATTGGAAGGCAAAGGAAAGTGTGACTTCACTACCAGACAGATCCGAACAATTGTAATCCCAATCTCGACTGTCGAGAGAAGTGGTGTTGAACACCCAAATATGGGTCAGATCAAGTGTGACACCCTTTGAGATTCCCTCAGAATTGAAGAAACCAGACTGTCCCATATCACCGATTCGTTCAACTTCGTCGTAATTGTCAACACCATCGTCACTGTTGTCATCACAGGTCTCGTTGTACTTGACACCGTCCTCGTCATAGTCATTCCAGTTTCCTAGAACTGTACCATTGTACACATTGTTGCCCTTGCGCCATTCGACCAAGAGGTAGGTCACGTCGTACGCGTAAAGCAGGTCTCCCTCAGAATCAGTGGTATGCTCTGAATCTGCGAAGTAATCGAAGTTCATGTAGACGAAGTCGGCAGTATTCTGCCGTAGATCAATCGTCTGGAGTGTCATCTCTTCATCCCAATCTTGACCGTAACCATCGTCTGGATGGCCAAACCAGTAGGCGCTCGAGCCGAACATTGCTCTGTTATTCGGCATGAGATTGTTGTTGATGTTGGCGTCAGCATCGTTCAAAACGACACCGAAACCGTCACCATCATCGCCGAATGCATAACCCGAGGCGCCGCCCTCAAAGTCCTCGATGAGGATATCATTGGGAGTCGCAGTATAGACAGAGGCTACAGCACCGAAATCGACGACCGTATTACCGACGTTCTTGACTGTGACATCGATTGGATAATTGCCCGATGCAAGAAGTTCGTTCTTCTCAAAGGAAGTAATCTCTTCAACAGAAGGATCGAACAAATTCTTCACCGTGGTACGCCATCGACTGTCATCGTTCGTATCGTCTCCGTTTGAGAAGCCAGATGTACTGGTCAGTTGACTCTCAATGATGTAGGTCGTCCCATTGACGAAATTCGCGTTCAGTGTCACGACCTGTTCGTCACCGGGTGCAAGATTGTTCAGCGTGAGTTGTTGGTTCACGTTCTGGACATTGCTGCCGAATGAGGTAACCGTCTTGTTGATTGACAGGTTATCGATTGCAAATCCATCCCACTCGTGATTGTGAGAGGCGTTGTCATTGCCTACGCTGCCCATGTGTCCTGAGCGGAAGCGGAAGCGGATATCGACGGTCTCGCCAGCCCATGGTGTCAAATCGACACCAGAGTCGCCAGCGTATCGGTCCCATGGGTTGACGAAGCAACAGTATGCTGAATTCGAGACTGTGAACTCAGGATAGTAGCCATTCGCCAGATGGACATAGCGATCGTAATCGTAGCCACCGACGTAATCGACGGTGGACCAACCACTGTCCTCGCTGTACACATCGATGTTACACGAATCATCGTAGATGATTCGGTTTGCGATTCCAGTTGACGAGTAGTAAATCATGCTGAACTGAACCATGCACATCATGTCCAAATCCATGGACGCAGAATCTGCACCTGTGAGGTCGACATCCTCGATGATGAGGCCTTCGTCCCACCAGGACATGTATCCAGTCTCGACGTCGCCGTCGCCGGATGTATTGGTGACGAGAGCGCCAGCCCACATGTAGTCAGTTGGGTTGGTGTCCGCCTCATACTCATCTCCATTGCCTGAGTTGTTGCCTCCGTCCTCTACGTGCCAGTATGAACCACTGACTTCACCAGAATACGAGACTCCAACCATGTTACAGTTGGAACAACTACCTGTAGGAGCTGTGTCGAAATCGTTCGCATAAACGACGGTGTCAGTACCGCCGACGACTTCCTTCACGGAGACGTCAACATCGACGGAGCCGGAAATGGCCTGAAGCCCTGTGTTGCGAACGGTGACGTTCACGTTACGGGTCCCTGCACCAATCTTCATCTCCTGATCTTCGTAATCATAGGATGCAGGATAAACAGTGACTCCACCAATTCCTACGTCCTCTGAATCGAGTTCAACAATCGAAATGGTATCCATTGAACCGGCCCATCCCTTCGAATCAATCCACATGGCGCCGTTGCTGTAACTGAACGCGTAGTCTCTCTGACCGACAGCGAGATCGAGGGCACTGCTGGCCCCACCACTGAATTGGTCAGCGATAACCATCGTCGGTCGACGACCCACATCGAATGTCTGTGGGGAAAGATAGCCACCCTGTCCATCATTCAGAATGATGTTCACCGTGTTGATATCGCGGAGATTGTCGGTGGTCAACTGTTGCTGTTGACCGGCACTCGCACTGTTCACAGTCGTGACAGTGAGCATTGTTGGAACCAAGAAATCCATGGCACCATCGCCGTTGATATCTGCGATGGAAACATCTGAAGCAACATATTCACCAATATGTGCGAGATTGTTGGTCGTCCAAACTCCACCCACACTGGTTCGGGTTGCATAGGATACGTTCTGATCCCAGCCTTGACCCATCGCAACCATGTCGATGATACCATCAGCGTTGCTGTCTGCAATGTCAAAGCCGTTTGCATCCTGGTTTTCGTTCATTGGGAATACGTGTGTGTTGGAATTTCCTTGGAGGGTTGGATTCTCGTAAACATTCGTTACACAATTGTATTCAAGAACTGTGACGTTGTCCCAGTTGCCTGCACTGAAACCTGTCTGTGGACCATTGTATGGAGGAGCGGTCATCATCCATATGTCTTGATCTTCACAGTCTCCCTGGCCACCGGGAATGCCGCCACCTTGGACAGTTTCTCCCCAGTTTCCAACCTTCATTTCGTAATAGAATGCGTGAGTCAATGGGACAGACGTAATCGACTGGCTGGTCTGTTGCGTGGGGTTTGGACCCCGCATGACCATGATTTCCATGTTGGTGATTGTCTCGTCAAGGAATAGGCCAACAATGTCATCCTTACCATCATCATTGATGTCTACAATTTCCATATCATACAGATATGGAGAGACTGAAATCGGTGCGGAGCGAGACCAATCGGAAACTCGCTCATCACAATCGCCCCAAATTACCGACATATTGCCGAGGGGCGGGCTGGCACTTCCAGCGACCCAAACGTTCTGACGGAAGAAGACAAGGTCATTGGCCCCATCATCATCGATGTCGCCGATTCCTACTTGATTTGCATTCGCCATATCGAACCAATGGGCTCGTCGAGATGTGTTCGCAGATACCCACAGATCTTCTCGATCCGAGAAATCGCCATCTTCATTGTACATGACGGATATCAGCATTCCCATCTCACTGGCGGAGACGATGTCTGCATCGCCATCACAATCCAAATCGCCTGAAGCGATAGCCACAGGATTCCTCTGGGCTGGATATGTTTCGACGTGGCTTGCACTCACAGCAGGAATCATTGCAACGAAGATTGATCCCAGCATCAAAGTGACAAGCGCCAGACTGCGCACGCGTGCTTTGTTCAGTTTATTCTCATGAGCTATCATGTTGACCACTTGGCCCGTGCGTCATGACGACTCTATTCAATAGTTACTCTCGCGTGCGCGCGACTTGCGCACGAGGAGTGGCTCGCAGTACAACGTTTATCCGAGAAACAATCTGTTGAAGCCAAGATTCGCCAATTCGGCATGTTGTGCGCGAAAAAAATCTGTCAATCCGCCTCTAACCACCGAGGGCTTGGACCATATCCGAAACGACCGCCACCGTCGACCTTGACGAGTTTGCCGAGACGCCACATTCCTTCAAGCCACAGTTCAAGTTCTGTTCCTGAGCGATCAAGTTGTTCACAGGCTGCACTGTCGATGACGGAGATAGGGAGAGCGGTGACACCGAATTTTCGTACAGCGACACGCATCAATCTCTGTAGCCATGCTTCAGCCATTGGATCTGTAGAGACTTGAGAAGTGATGGGTTCGGGTTCATCCATTTCGCAGATGATGTCAGAAAGTTCCTCAGCTGTGGGTGATCGAGGCTGTTCAATGCCCAACTTCTCCATTTCTGCATCTAAATCCATCTCTCCGATGACACGGCGTACAGTGGGAACTCGGCTGGGGTCAGGAGGGGGACCTGGTAGTTCAACACCGACATCTGATTGCAACAGAATGGGGGAATCTTCGTCTGATTCGTCGGGCTCATCTTTATCCTCACTCTCTTGATTGATGGCCCGGCCCGTCGTCGCCATCGGCTGGACCCACCCCACATCCATTAGACCAAGGTCCTCGCGCAGTGAATTGACCCACTCAGCATCCCCTTGAATGAGAACATCAACATCTTCTTCGGGGGCGCGGAAGCGAAATCGAACAGGACCCTTCAGTGGGGGCATCAAGAGCACTGGACTCGGAGCGGTCTTTGAACCACACGGCCCGTAGGGCCGTCGTAATTCAGATTCACGAATGGGCAAGATTTCGCAGAACCGTTTGTAGAATCCCACCATTTCGGTAATACTCGACTTCAACTGGGGTGTCCAGCCGAACTGTCGCCTCGAAAGTAATCTCATGACCATCGGGATTGGTTGCTGTGACTGAGATTGAACTCAAGGGAACGAGATCAGCATGAGCGGGGATGTCAAATGTCTCAGTTCCATCCAAACCAAGGGAATCCGCATTCTCTCCTTCTGGGAAGGTCAGTGGCAAGACACCCATACCAACGAGATTTGAGCGATGAATCCGTTCAAAAGAAGTTGCGATTACCGCTTTGACACCGAGAAGCAAGGTACCTTTGGCCGCCCAATCACGACTGCTGCCAGTTCCATATTGCTCACCCGCCAGAACGACAAGGGGAATGCCGGCTTCCTGATAGCGCATTGAAGCATCGTACACAGATTCGACGGAGCCAGAGGGAAAATGTGTGGTGTAACCACCTTCAGTCCCGGGTGCAATCTGATTGCGGATTCGAACATTGGCGAAAGTTCCCCTCATCATGACCTCGTGATTTCCACGGCGGCTCCCAAACGAATTGAAATCCCGAGGCTGAACGCCGTTTTCGACCAGATATTGACCCGCGGGCCCTGAATGTGGGAAGGCGCCGGCGGGGCTGATGTGATCCGTGTTTGAATTCCTTCAAAGAAAGATGGGAGGCGATCCTAGGTACTCTCAGGTGCCCATGGATAGAGGTCGCTGGCCGTACTTGGAATCGAATCCCAACGAGGCTCACTCATCACACTGGAATAGCGTTCATTGAACATCTCGGGTGTGATTGCCTGTGCCATGACTTCGCGAATCTCTGCGTCGGTGGGCCAGATGTCTGATAGCATGACGGGTTGACCTTCAGAATCCGTACCGATGG
>JAKUOE010000004.1:22737-37274 GCA_022449845.1 Candidatus Thalassarchaeum sp. | reverse complement strand
AGACGGTTGAAGTCAGTAGCAAGACCATTCGAACCACAGATGGGAACTCTAGGATGAAGGAATGGGTCACTCGCGGCGAGTGACGCACAATGCTTCCCTATCTTGTTCACGACTTGCTGCCTGAGCACGATGGTAAATTTCTCGTAGGCTTTGATCGCTGATTTCCAGATAGACTCTGGTCGTCGAGATATTTGCATGCCCCATCAGCCTTTGAATGCTGACCAAATCTACACCTCGCTCCAACAATCCTGTTGCGAAATTGTGCCGAAGTGTGTGTGGACTCAGTTTCGATCGTGGAATGTCCGCGGCGTCGGCCAGGATATCCATCAGTTTCTGGACAGCTCGCGGCGTCAATCTTCGTCCTCGACGATTCAGAATCAACGCATCTCGATGTTCGTCGGATGGAATGTGTCTGGACACAATCATCTCACGAATTTGGGTATACGCTTCAATGGCTGAAACTGTATTTTCAGTGAATAACACCAATCGATCCTTCCCGCCTTTCCCCTCGCGAACCGTTGCAGAGAGGTCTACAAAATCGACAGATGAACGGTCTAGAGCACAGAGTTCAGAGACACGAATTCCGGTGTCTAGGAAGAGAGTGATGACAACATTTGCGAATGGATTTTCACTGGTCGCTGCGGCTTCCTTCAAGCGATTCATCTCTCGATGTGTCAGCGTCTTGGGTAGAGTTCTCCCCTTTTGCGGTCTCGAAATCCAATCGGGAACCCGATGGCCCACCCAATTCAACAGATGACTGACAGATGCGAGCCGTGCATTGATTGTGGCCGATGCCAGATGTGAAATCGATTGAACCCATAGATCGAGTCGACCGTTGTTTGGATCGACCCTGCGAGCAAGTTCAGTAACAGAAATCCCTTGCAGCGCATCCCATGATGGAGGGAGTTCACCAGGCATCACGGTCGTGAGGAATTGCTTGGTGGCGGTACGGTATGAACGAAGTGTGTGCGGGCTCTTCTTCTCACTCGCCAATTGCATCTCATAACACCCGTGCCAAGGCATTTCAGCCAATCGAGACAATCGACTTGGAAGACCGAATGGCACGCCCAATATCTTCTCTGAAAACGGGGTTCCAAATTGCCCCCCGCCTTGTGTCTCAGCCCAATCATTCTCAGTTTCTTCTACTCGCTTCTCATCATACATGCCTCTACCGTCCTAGGGCCGAACGGCCCCTGCAATCCCATCCCCGAAGGGATGCGGCAGTCAGGGGGCGAGGGTATCAATGCTACGCAGGGCTAGGAGAATTATCCGCCCCTATGAGGCGTGATTTCAAACAGCCGAGCATTCAGCGGCGGCGATACCGCCAGTGAAATTCTGGTGTTCTAGCAGCCCATGCTGCTTCATTTTCTGAGTGGTCCTCGATTTCCCATGGCTGAGGTTTCGCTGGTGCTGTAAATCGCGCATCAATTGTTTGTTGAATCAATGGCCGAATTCGCTGATGCAGAATCTCAATCGAACCGTAGAAGATTAACTCATCAGCCTCACGTAGAACGAGTTCAGCCGAAGGATTCCAGATGTGAGCACCTGCTCTTCCGATGGCTGCAATGGTCCCATCATCATCGAATGTCATCAAATCTCCAAGTCGACGCCCGACCAGTTCTGGATAGCGCCGCACCTTCAGAGACAGCGTCCCGTGCCCTTCTTTGTTGGATAGCAATTGATTGAGATCAACCCCTGTGAAAGCGTGGCTTTCCACCACATGAGACATGATGTGCCCGGCCACATTGATTCCGCTGGCCTTCTCGATACCCTCCAGTCCAGGGCTTGAGTTCACTTCGAGAAGCAATGGACCCCGTGCAGATTCAAGCAAGTCTACACCGGCGATATCCAATCCAAGCAGACGAGCTGCTTTACACGCGATTCGTGCGTAGTCTTCGGGCAAATCAATGCTTTCAACACTCCCACCCAAATGGAAATTTGAACGGAATTCTCTTCCATGCGCACGACGACGCATGGATGCAACGACTTTTCCGCCGACGACCAGTACTCTGACGTCTCGTCCATGACTTTCCTCAATATACTCCTGAACCAGCACCCTGTCGACGTTCTCGAGTACTTTCCAAGCAATTTCACTCGCTTCGCGCTCTGTATGGGCGAGATAGACCCCACTGCCCTGTGTGCCTTCAGGTGCCTTGATGACACAAGGAACACCACCCACTTGCCGAATAGCACGTTCCACGTCGCGCCAATCGCGGACCAGTGCAGTTGTTGGCACAGGAATGTGATTTGAAGACAGGACTTGAGTAGCGTGGAGTTTGTCACGGCTGTTCTGAATCCCATCGCTGCTGTTGGCCACATATGTCCCCATTCGCTCAAATTGACGTGTGATGGCGACTCCGTGCCCTGTAATTGAATACCCAATTCGGGGTACCACGGCATCGACTTCGACGTTCCAACCTTCGTGTAGGATTCGCCGACCTTCATTTCCGACCGTTACAGAGAGTTTCATTGGATCCAGAACGTCTACGGAGCAACCGAGCGCATTCGCCTCCTCGACAAGGCGACGCGTAGAGTACAGCCGAGGGCCGCGAGACAGTATGGCGACGCGTAGGGTCATCGGACCCTCGGCGTACCCACTTCCGTTTTGAGTCCTACGCATGAAAACCGCGTGACCGCGCGCCCGCTCGCAGGCCCGCTCGCGCGCGTGCGAAAAGCGAGGCTTTCAAGTGGTGCCCCGTAGTCGACGATTCATGGCGCCCGTCGATGGCCCGTCTGGCCCGCCCGTGGCCGGCCCTTCCGGTTCGCCCGATGTGGCGGGCCCGTCAGGCCCTCCTATTGCCGGTCCCAGTGGACCGCCAAAGGACGTGAATCCAGCACAATTTGATCCGCTGGCTGAGATTGAGGATGCTCGCGCCCGTCGTAAGGGTCGCGAAGAGAGACTGGAGGGCCTTGAGAAGAAGCGAAACAGTGCTCGAATCAATGTCTATCTATTCCTCGCTCTAACGGTTATTTTGGGGGTATTCTCATTTTTCCCAGGTCCCATTCATGGTGACGTTTCTGACAATCCACAGGCGCAAATGAGCCCCAATGAAGCTGAGGCCTGGGTTCGAGACGGAGGAGACAGCGACTATCGTGACAAGATTTGGGACGGTTCTACCAATGCCAGTTCCGCTCATATGAACATCTACATCCCTCCGCCGTTGCCTGATATGGGTTCAACCTCCGCAGTTCGTGTGGATGTCACCTTCATCTCATATCGTAATTCAGGATCCACCGACTTCAAGGCAGGAATGTTCGATGGGGATTGCGGTGTGCTTCCCGCTCATGAGAGCTTGCATGAAGATTCATGGCATCTCAGCGAGGAAGACTTACCTCCTGGAGAGCGTGTTGAATTCACCCTTTACACACAACCTGGGAAGAAATGTATCCTCGTTGAATGGGTGGAACCCGTAGAGAATCCTGGAACTCTAGCGACAATGGATATCGAAGTTGCAATCTATTGGCCGCGGATGTTTACCGTGCCGGTAGGCCTCATCACATTCCTGATGGCAGGATTCGCTTTCATCGGCGCCCAAAAGACTGGGAAGTTGTACAAGGAAATCAAGTACCCCGAAGGCCGTCCTGAGAAGAAGGTCGAAGACGAGGTCCTTGAGGCCGCAGAAACAGAACAACAAGGCGAACAATTGGGTGTCCCTGAAGTCGAGGCTCCAGAAGATGCAGATACTGAAGTCATCGATGGCCCCTCACTCGCTGAGGCGGCAGCAAGCCCTGAACAGGATGATGCGGCCGCTATCGATGCAGAAGAGTCGACAGAAGTAGCCCCTGCTGATGAGCCTGAAGAGGCCGAGAATGCAGCTTCTGCCTGGACCGATGAACAACTGCTGGGTGCGGGTTGGACACAAGAGCAAATTGACGCCATGCGGAACGGTTGAAACCCGCCCAGAAAGCAATTTTCATCCACCCGTTGAGGGAAGAGGTTGAAAGCGACAGTCATCGCCATCCTCTCTGAGGATGGCCTATGGACGAGGATGAACTCTCCGCCATGACGGTTGTCAAATTGAAGGCTCGCCTCAAAGAATTGAGTTTGGCAACGAGTGGGAAGAAAGCCGACCTCATCGCCCGATTGATGTCATCAGATGAGGAAGAGGACGTTCTCATCCTTGATGACGATGAAGAGGATTCCATATCCACCCCAGAAATTGATGATGACGATGAAGTTCTAGAAGCCGAGGTATTTGAGGCTGAGATTCTTGAAGAAGAAATTCTTGAACCAACCCTCTCGATTCCGAGGACCACCGGTCCAACTCAAATCAGGACTCACCCTGACTTCCCCCGAAATCAGTGGTACAGAGACGGCACGACAATTGCGACCATTCTCGTGATTGTGTTGCTTGCAGGGGCTGGTGGTTGGTGGTATTTCAGTCAAGATGCTGCCGTATTCCAAACCGCCCCTTCCCGCTATGGCGATGATTTGCAATTCACCGTGAGCGATGGTCTGTTGATGGCCGACGGTGAAGAAATGGTTGGCTATCTTCGAGATGCGGCTGGAGGCGGTTTGGATCAAGTCTGTGGCGAGTTACGAATCGATTTTGATGGAACAGGCTCTGCTTCGATTACCGATGGTTCTCTGACCGATTTGAAGGATCCTGCCGACAAACATCTGGAAGGTGCTGTGATGTCCAATGGACCTTATGGTCGAACATGGAATGCTGTGGAATCCAATCTGAATTATGATCTCGATGCGGATCTTTCTGGATACACATGGTCCGCCATCGATCAAGACTCATGCAGCACCAATGTGGACTGGACGATGCGGAATAATCAACTGGACATCACGATGATTCAGTGGAATGAAATTACTGAACGAAATTTGCTTCGTTCCGATACCACCGTGGATTTCGTTGATTCTGACGGTCAGTCATCCAGCGCCACCACAACGACCTTTGGTGGTTTGGTCGGTTCTGACGCGATTTCCGACATGATTGAAGATGCTTTGTTGCCCCTTCATCCTGTGAATCTGTACGACATCTTCGGGTTGACCATCCTCGAAGAAGGACTTGCCGGTGAACACGGAGATTGGGGTTGGCAGATTGGTTCGACCAGCACAATTGGTGGCCAAGAGGCAATTCAGATTCACATGCATCACATCGACATCGGCAAATGTTTGGGTCGAGCAGATATGGTCTTGTGGGCGATTCCAGGCCAACCCCTTCCCGCACGTCAGGTAGTTGAGGTCTCCATCGATAAGTCATCGACCCGTTCCTCCTGCTCGTTTACGATGTCTGAGGCCATTGACCTCACCTTCCCTGAGGGGACGTTCACGACTCGATACACGATTGAGCAGACCTCGTTCAAGCGTGGCACTGAACTTCTCGATTGGCAGCAGCACTACGCCACTCGACCACTCGCGGGACAGGATGTTCCATCAGATATGGATCGAGTTGCATGGGCCACTCATATGTGGGATAATTCCACCTCTCGTCCGTTCACATTGGAGCAAGCCGTGACATGTGTGGCCACAGATGCTGATGCATTTGGTGCAGCCCATACCGCTCTCAATGCAGATGGTTACGTCTTTGCTGCACTCGATGATCGAACCGGCAGTTCGCCGGTCTGGAATCTGTCATGGGTCAGTTCGGTCGAAGCCGGATGGGTTCGGGTGACTTGGCCGGGTGGCGAGAACTGTTTGAATTCAGGCGATGGTCCAATCAGTGGTGATGACAGACCAGAACACGCTCGAGATCGAATTCCAACCACACACCGCATCGCGGCATTGGAGAATCGGATGATTTCCTCAACATTCTATCCAGGCCTCTATCCTCAAGTCACGACGAATGGGGTTCTACGGGATGACGTTCAGATTGGGTATGCGCTCGTTGTTCCAGAAGATAACGCCGTTTCAGAATGGTTGGATGATTTCGACATCCTCGATGGTCAGGTTACAGTCTATTTGGAGCGCATATGGACTTCAGGAAGTACAGATCACAGCCTTCGAGTGGGAATGGATGGAGAAACCGGCCGAATGGCTGGTTGGATTCATACTTCGACCCCGTCATGAAGTGCGAAAAATCGCTATTTCGTCCGTGTTTTGTCCCGTCAGCCTCAAGAGCGCAGCAAGAGCGGATGCACATTGGGATGCATCATGGATGAGGAAGATGTGCTGCCTGAGGCGGTAGCCGCACCCTTGGTGGTTGAATTCACCGAAGAGGAGATTGACGCCCCCGACAATGATCCTCTCAGTTCAGCCGAGCCCCGCCCAGAGATTGAACTTCCCAGAGCCGGTCCGACCCCCGCAAATCGCGGGCGCGTGGTTACAGTGATGAATCAGAAAGGTGGTGTTGGTAAGACGACCACAGTCATCAACGTCGCCACTCACCTCGCCCTTCATGGCGTTCGCGTCCTCGTCGTTGATTGTGACCAACAGGGAAATTGTGCGACGGGTCTTGGCATTGACAAGAGTCGTGTTAAGCACACGACACGAACACTGTTCACTGAACCAGAACAGGCTGCATCTTGTCGACATGCAACCGCTGTCCCCGGACTCCATTTGATTGTCGGAGAGCGCTCATTGGTGGGTCTTGAGCAGGAGCTCTCGACTCGTTTGGGTCGTGAACGCTGTCTCACCGAAGGTCTCGAGGCGTTATTGCCGCATTACGACCTCATCATCCTCGACACTGCACCCAGCCTTGGTCTGGTCACGATTAACGCTCTGGTGGCCAGTGATGGCGTCCTCGTCCCCGTCCAGACCGAATTCTTCGCATTGGAAGGTGTAGCCATGCTCTCTGCCACGATTCGAGAGGTCCGTCGTCGCCTCAATCCCGAACTCGGGTTTGATGGTGTGATGATGACAATGCATGCTCCGACTTTGTTGAACAGCCAGGTCCAAGGACAGTTGAAGGAAACCTTCGGGGATTTGATTGTCGAACCACCCATTCGTCGAAACATCAAGTTGGCTGAAGCACCCAGTGAAGGCATTCCGATTCACATCCACGCCCCTGAATCGAATGGAGGGAAGGATTATCGCGAACTGGCCGCCAATCTCGCTCAGCGGTGGAACCTCACGCTGGAGTGAACCTCATGACCAAAAAGCGCGTTCTAGGCCGGGGCCTCGATGATTTGCTGGCTCAGCATGATCAGGATTTACCCTTTCTCGATGCCTATGGCCCATCGATTGGAGATTCCGAAGGTCTCCCTTCTGGTACCGGCACCGATCCAGTGGATCAACTGTTGGAAGCGATTACTCGTCTACTACAAGCCGAGGGCCATCGGGATTCTGAACTCATCACTTGTCAAGCGAAGGATGTCGGTGTACACATCACCGTACAGAGTGGTGGTGACAAATTGCCGCTTGTCCCTTCCGATCTAGGGGCACCAGGACTAGAGGAGGGGATACTGTCCAATGACAGAAGTGAAGCCTCTGTCCTCATAGTTCAATGGGGTATTCCAGCACGACGACTTCTAGAACGCCTCTGTGAGCATTGGTCAGGGTGATTGCGTGAGCATCCGTAGTGCCTTCGTGTCCACTTTTCTTCTTCGACCAAACAAGACCCTTTACCGATTGTTTCGTCCCTCACCGGGCATCATCCGTTTTTTTGTACACCCACAAACATGGTTTTGGGGGAAGTTGCTTAGTCCGTTTGGAGTTCGCACTGAGAATACTCACTTTGGAGATGTGCCGACTGTAACCTTCACTCCCAAGAAGAATGCACGACCCCACACCATCTTCGTGTTTTTTCATGGTGGTGGTTACTGCATCGGTTCCTCACGAACGACACATCGCATTGGGTTGGCCAATCTATCCAAGACAACCTCTTGCATCATTCACTCCGTCGATTATCGACTGGCCCCCAAGCATCCTTATCCCGCAGCTCTGGACGATGCAATGCAGGCATGGAAGGCCATTGTTGCGAATCATTCGGATTCACAAATAATCCTCAGCGGAGACTCAGCTGGCGGCGGCCTCAGTCTTGCATTGATGATGCGTCTGCGTGACGAAGGTTTTCGCCTCCCTGATGCAGCAGTGTTGTTTTCGCCTTGGACTGATTTGACTTGTAGTTCACAGACCTACAAGACATTGGCCAAAGCAGATCCGATGATATTCCCCGGCACCCCAAGGGATTGTGCTGGCCATTACGTTCCTGATTCTACCAATCGACAGAACCCATACATCTCTCCAGTGTTTGGTGATTTTACCGGCCTTCCACGAACGCTGATTCTTGTCGGTGACCGAGAAATACTACTCGATGATAGTCGAAAGGTCGGAGAGAAAGCGAAGACTGCTGGTGTTGACATTGAAGTCGACATCTGGCCAGGAATGTTTCACGATTGGTGGCTGTTCGGTGCTTCCGTACCCGAATCCAAGCAATGCCTTCGCAAGGTTGCAGAGTGGATTCACTCAGGCGAGTGAACCCATCGGGTCCCAAGCGGGTAGTACCAAAGGCTCAGTTTCCAGCCCTTCCCGCATCTTTTCCGTGAGGTAATCTTTGGGCGCTGCAATCTCAAACATATACTCGTCAAACCAAGAATCATTCATCGTGTAGTAGCCCTTCTGTCCGGTGTCATCGCCCCAAGAATTCTCGACACGCCAGCGCCTAGGTTTTCCATCGACAACATCCACTCCTGTGAATAGCATCGCATGCGTCATCATCGTTTGTCCATGGCGCAAGCGGTTTTCTTTGTTCATTCCATATTCGACACCATACAACTCGCTAACGTTGAATAAATTGGCATCCCAATAACCACCCTTTCGATCCATTTCCTTGCCGACATCACAACCCATCCAAACCGGCACACCGTCTTCGAGCAGTTTCTGCGTGATATCCTTCATCTCATCACTTGGAACATTGAGGTAAACGACCGGTGGTCCACCGGCCACATTTTGTAGATAATCAACGGTGTAGGTTTGGTAGTATTCATTTCGCGGGTCATTGACGATACAGACATAGTTCCTCCAATCAACATCGACATATTCTTCTGCAAATTCTTGGGGTGTCATCGAACCTTTACGGTGGAATTTTTTGTCCTTATCTCTCCATTGCCAATCAAAGGTTGTTGGTGGAGTTCCTAGATGGATGCACAACATGGTCCAGATGTCTGCAACCCTCTTTTCCTTGTGCGCCCTTGCATCATCTTCGCTACCTCCATTTTCTAGAATGGAGCGGAGCTCAGAAGCAGAACTACGGAGAATATTCTTCAATTCAGTGTTCATCCATCGAGTTGCACTACTGGTATTCGATTCAGGGTATGCCGATTTGGGCACCAATCCATGTTTTTCGATGAGGTTCATCGCCATGTTCCATTGCCCACCATCACCGATTGGATCTGAAAGTAGGAAGTGAATGGTTCGATCATCTACGGTCCGGTCAGCGGTGTCGATGATGGCTTCCAAGAAATGATTTGACCGCTCAAATTTGTCCCAAAAGTGGATGTGAGCCTGGCTAAATTCGAAATCCTTGACATTCATTTTTTTCATCGTGCCAGGCCTGAAAAGGTTCAGCGCAGCAAATAGCCAACAACGCCCACTTCTCTTCTGTGAGGTGACTTTCCACTCATCCAACTTGACACTGAATGTATTGTCAATATCTTGGACAACATCTCGATTTAGGGTCAAATCAGGCAACTGAACACTGGTCACTGCATTCTGCGCCACTTTGTTTGCAGGGTTTGCATCAAACGCCTTTCGTAACTCTGCGATTTGTGTATCAGTGATTGTCATTCCCATGGGCTCACCTATGGTGAGCCTCCCCATCATCGACGACGCTTAGTCATCACGCTTTGCCAGTAGGGCAGCCGATAGTCCCACAAGGATGGTGGCGAACATGGCTGGAGCGGGCAGAGGATCGGCCGGAAGCACCGCTACATCGGGGCAATTGTTGCCACCACTCTCTTCACCAGAGACCCAACAATCGGACCACACCTTGCCTCCTGCAGCAAACCCTTCTTCGGGGAATTTCTCTTCTTCATCGTCGGCATAGGTGAGCACGATATCGTAGTTGATGTAAGAATGGGTATCAACGGGAGTGATGGTACCCGACCAAATTTCTCCAGATCCGTTCATTGAGATTCTTTCTGGTGGGTTACAGACACCGCTGTTGATGCATTGTTGGACCGTCCATTCCACAGTGGTTCCATTCTCAGCTGCCTCACTGGAAAGGTCGACTTCGATTGTAAAATCGACACCATCTGTTGAGATTTCTGGCGCTCCAATCGAGTCAATGGGCGTGCCTTCGACATCGATGGTGCGATTGACCCCTGCATCTGCAGCCGCTGCAAAGGGACAACAGAGAGAGAGTGTGACCATCAAGACAAGTACACGGCGCATCATACCACTTCGTTATGCCTTCACTTGAATAATGCTCGCATCTCACGTTTTCATCGCCATCCATTGTGGTGAAATTACCCCTTCCCGATATTCGACATATTTCGAAGTCAACAAGGGTACGTGCTCAATTACTATGACGACGCGCGCCGGTCTCATGGCGAGAGGAACAGTCAAGTGGTTCAACCATACGAAGGGATACGGATTCATCGAACGCGAGGGCGAAGGTGACCTATTTGTCCACACCACAAATGTTGAAGGAAGAATCGAAGATGGCGATACAGTTGATTTTGAAGTTGGCGAGGGCCCGAAGGGTCCCAATGCCGTCAACGTCCGCAGGGTCGACGAAGAAGAGTAATCACAACTCTAGTTCCCACAGTTCATCACCGATGTGATGGAGCATCTTCACCGCCTTACCTTTGGTGGCATCGACCATCTCATTGGCATCCATCATGGCCCAACCAATGGCCAAGGGTTTGCCGTGTGACTTGTCACGAATCCAGATGAGATCTCCCGTTTGGATACACCCACATGCGTTGTGGATTCCAGCGGCCATACAATCAGCTCCATTCATCAGAAACGGAATGGCGCCATGATCAACCTCACACCATTTCAATGTTGGATTCCATGCCAGGATTCCACGGAGTGTCGGAAAGGCGATGGTTTCTCCTTCTTCATCTTCAACCTCCATGCCCAAGGGAAATTTGTCGACGATTAACAGATTCCAAGGCCCGAATGTTGCTGTTTCAAGAAAGGCCGAAGAAAGATTCGTCTCGACACCTAGAGGTTCGGTGAGCCGCTGGATGAGACCCTTGATTTTCTTGTGACGCACTGGCTTGCGGGCCTTGAGTTTCCAATCTTTCTTGGCCACGATTCAAACGAATGCTGGGCACTCCTTGAAACCTCGCTTGCTTCAATCGGTAGGGTTCATAAGAGACGAGACCATCTCTTGGTCCATGTGTGATCTATTCGCTATGAGTTGCAATGATGAGGACCGAGCCACCCAGAGTCTACCGCGTTTTGCGCGATACGCAACCGGTAATCCCCACGGTTGGGGCTTGGGTTGGTATGAGAACGGACAGGCCCGTATCGAGCGTGAGCCCTGTCGTGCTGATTACTCCGAACGTTTCTACGATTCAATCGAGGAAGCCCGCTCTACAAACATGATTGCCCACGTCCGCTATGCGACACATGGAGAACATACAACCTGCAATTGCCACCCATTCAAGCGCCATTATCGTGGTCGAGATTGGATTTTTGCGCACAATGGATGGGTCGATGGTGTTGAAGATCATCAACTCTCAGAGGGGTCGACAGATTCCGAGCAAATTTTCAATCACATCATGGACGAGGTTGAACTCTATCAGAGCCGCAGCGAAATTCGAGGCACGTATCCGGCCCTCAAGCATGCCATTGGGACTGTCTTTGAGCGATATGGCGAGGACATCAATCTGAATTTGCTCATCAGTGATGGCAACATGCTCTACGTGTACCACCACTATCCAAGTAAGCCGATTTATCTCGTTCGTCGGTCAAAGGAATATGGGGATGCCGCTTTGGTTTCTACTAGAGAGTTAACCGGTGAACATTGGATTGCTTTGGAACCCGACCGTTTGTTGGTTCTCGACCGTGGTGAAGTATTCGTGTACTCGACCCCGCTCATTTGATGCTTGGTCGATGTCTCGGCGTACCATGCCGAGTATTTGGTGCGCGCTTCGAACCTTTGATGCGCACGCTGTTGAAATGGGTGGAAAACCTCTCACATCTCCTCGCTTTTTCCTCAAACCATGGGCTGCACTTGCCCAACCACCGATGGGTTGTGAGATGATGCTCTCTTCTCATCTTGATGAGGTCCATCACGAGGTTGAATTGGTCCTCAAATTAGGAGAAGATCAAACGTTATCAGAAATCGCAGTTGGCCTTGATTTGACAGATCGTATCACTCAGGATGAGGCAAAAGCAGCAGGCATGCCTTGGACGCAATCAAAGGGATTCGTGAATAGCGCAATCGTTGGGGGTTTCGCCGAGCCCCCTGTTGGTCTTGACCATCTCAGCCTGGAACTTGCAGTCAATGGCGAACCTCGCCAAGAAGCCTCCATCAGCGAGATGTCTTTTTCTCCACTCGACCTCTTGGCCAATTTATCCGAATGGGCCCCCCTCGAGGTTGGAGATTTGTTGTTCTGTGGAACTCCTTCAGGAATTGGCTCGTTGTCTAGAGGAGACCATGTACAGGCCCGCCTACTGCGTGAAGATGGAACAGTCCTTTCAGAACTCGACCTGATACTGGCCTGATTCAGGGTGGCACAGATTCGTGCAGATTCAGGGTGGCTCGCGCCTTCTCCATGTCATCGACTGAGAATGCGAGTTCAGTGTCACCACGGTAGCGCGACAACACATAGATCGAAGTGATGTTGACACCAGAGTTCCCCAATCTCTCTGCGAAGTCCGCCAGAGAACCAGGTCTGTCAGGCATGACCAAAGTCAGCAGTTCACTCACCGTATAGGGGATTTCCATCTCATCGAGCATCATTCTCGTTTCGATGATTTGTTCGGTTACAATTGCAACATTCGGTGCTGCACGCCCAATCGCGCACATGGTCTGAATGTTGATTCCTCTGTTTGCAAACTCGCGACTCACGCGAGCGAGTTGTCCAGCTTCGTCGGGCAGGGCCATTGAGAACTCCATCATAGGTTATCGCCGATTCCGGCGGGCCGTGTTTTGGCTATTTACCCACCGGATGACGAATAATCGCCAATCGCGCTCTTGAAATAAGGGAAGTAGGTCGCCCGCTTCCCAGAGGGAAGCATCATGGCACACTGGCACGGCATCTCCCGACGCAAGTCATCCGGCGGTCGACTCAAGCGACCAAGCAGCTATCGTGGCAAGCGCCGCACCGAAATCGCCTCTGAGAAGCAGTTCGCCATGATTGGTGATTCGAGTCGCAAGGTCTACCGGAAGCGATCCGGGTCGCAGACCGTCCGCGTACTCTACGACACCGTCATCAATGTCGCTGACAAGAAAACGGGCAAGGTCACCAAAGCCACACTTCAATCCGTCTCTGAAAATGCAGCAGATTCCAACTACGTCCGCCGCAATATCATGACCAAGGGCGCTGTTGTCGAAACCGACAAGGGGCTCGTTCGAATTACGAGCCGACCTGGCAGTCACGGCGTCATCAATGGCGTTCTGCTAGAGTGAAGGTTCACAACTGAGGACGTGTTCCCAGTCTCGGAGGAACCGAGATGGCCAACAATCCTGACCGCATCGTCGTTTGGCCTGGTTACTTCGATTTGAAGACCAGCCGACGCTCGGGTCGTCGCGTATCCAAGGACCGTGCTGTGGCCAATCCGACTCTGGATGGGTTGGCCTATGCAGCGCGCAGTGCAGGCATTCGCAAGATGAAGAAAGAAGAGAAGACCAGTCATCCATCTCGCCCACATGAACAAGAGGGACGCCTATGGATTTCCACCGCAGATGCCCTCTCTGGTACAGGCGCCACATCCAAAGAAGGTGTTCTTCAGGCGATCGGCACCGCATGGAATACCCAGCAATCTGAGATTAAGGCCTCTGAGAAGGCGGCCAAGATTAGTGGTCCCAAGACAGGGGACAAGCGTGGGCGTTCTCAGCGGAAATCATTCAAGGGTTCGAAAGGGACCAAACCCAGCGAGCGTCGAAAGCGGCGTAAATGAGAGTGATTCAATGACGAAAATCAATCTCAAAGAGAAATTGGCTCTGTTTTCGGATCATTGGTCACCCAAGGTCATCGCTGAGATGAACGATTATCAATTCAAACTGGTCAAAATCCAAGGCGATTTTGTCTGGCATCATCACGACGACACGGATGAAGTGTTCATTGTGATTGAAGGCTCAATGAAGATCGAGTTTGAGAACGAGACCGTCGAATTGAATGAAGGTGACATGTATGTCGTTCCCAAGGGTGTTGAGCACAAACCCTACGCTGAAGAGGAATGCATGCTCATGCTTGTCGAACCTCGTGGTGTAGTGAATACCGGCAACACAGAAGGCGACCTCACAGCATCCAATGATGTCTGGATATAGACCACCGTCTATCCGGGAATCCAGTGTAACGCTAATTTCTGCTTGGTTAAACAAAAGTAGACACCCTCTATCCGAGTTTCATGTCAACTGGTTCCGATCAGACACTCAGGCCTTCAAGTGATGGAGATTTTCTTCCAGGAATTGTGTTCTTCATTGTATGTGTTCTTTTCATTTATGGTTGGCAATACATACCTCATT
>JAKUOE010000004.1:0-22727 GCA_022449845.1 Candidatus Thalassarchaeum sp. | reverse complement strand
GGCATGGGAACCGCACGAATCCAACCGAAGACGTCCGCCTCCATCTGCGTTTGAATTCCTGTCAAGGCATCGTACAACTCACCGGTGACTGGCCCAACCTCATTGTTGCAGTACATCGTGAGGGCTTCCCCATGACAGATTGCACCAATTGGGCTAATCACAGCAGCAGTACCCGCACAGAAGCACTCATCGGCTTGTAGGACGAACTCAATATCGACCTTTTCTTCACGGACTTCGTACCCCTTGTGTCTAGCGAGATCAATGATGGATGCTCGCGTGATTCCTGGCAGGATTGTCCCGGTCAATTCAGGCGTGTAGATCATTCCATCTTTGCCACAGAAGAAGTTGGCCGCACCGACTTCCTCGATGTAGCGATGTTCCACGGCATCCAGATAGATGATTTCAGCAAAACCCTCCATCTTTGCACCCTTCGAGGGCATCATTCCAGGCGCATAATTTCCAATCGCCTTGACACCACCAGAGCCTCCGGGACAGGCGCGATGATACTCATCGCTGACCTTCAGTGAAATCGGATGCATTCCACCCTTGAAGTATGGACCCACAGGACAGACGTACACCATGAATGTGTATTCTGGAGCTGGGGATACACCGAGAATCGCTCCGGTTCCCCACAGCACTGGTCGAACGTAGAGAGCGCCCTTGCCGGTGGGCGGCACCCAGCGTGCATTGGCTGCAACGACCTTCTCAATCGCATCTAGAAACATTTCTTCCGGTACAGGTGGCATACCCAGACGCTTGGCTCCGTTGATGAGACGAGCAGCGTTTCGCTCGGGACGGAACAGGACGATTCCACCATTGACACTGCGCTGTGCCTTCATTCCTTCAAACAGGCCTTGACCATAATTGAGGACACCTGCGGCGGGTGAGATTGTGATGTCTCCGTACGGCATCATCTCTCCAGTTTCCCATTCTTCGCCAAGTTTACACTTGGCCACATACATCGTATCGGTCGGTGTGAAGGAGAATGTCAGCGCATCCCAATCAATCTGCTCCTCCATCGAAATTCCTCCCACTGACCCGCATCTGGTCGGACCGTCAACGCAAGGGGTGGTTCTCAACCATTCCGCCTGCAATTTCTCACTCAATCCTGCGCGAGCCGTGCCCATAGAATTCAAAGACACCCGGCGCAATCAGGGCTCATGTCCGCCGAAGAGGAGGCCTGCATTGTCGCGGCTTCCTACCAGAGTTTCGGATCCGAGACCGTGGTCGAACTCTGGCTACGCGCGCGCGAGGGCCACTCGACCTTACTTCTCGTTCATGGCTTGCGACCCTTTCTCGAAATCGCGGTACGGGGGAGTTCAACCGATTTGCCCGATGATATCGATGAGCGATTGGAACAGGTTCGAAATGTGAAGGATGTTACACGGATTCATGACCCCGTTGACAAATGGACGGACAAAGGAACCAAACCGCATTGGAAGGTCGAGGTCCGTCAGCCATACATTGTCCCAAAAATTCGAGAAGTCCTGAAATCGGATTGGAAGGTCACCAGTGCAGACATCATCTTCCCGCAGCGCCTCTTGTTGGATTTAGACCTAGGCCCGCACATTGCATGGAAGGGTGAATTGTTGCCCAGTGATGGTGAGGCAATTCGTGAAGCCGGTGGCCGTGGCTTGTATCCAACCGATCAAGTCGCGCGCTGTAATATCGATGACCTACACGCAATCGATGCCTTCGCAGCTCCCTTCATCACATTCTCATTCGACCTTGAGACCAGCATCGAATCGGGTCAGATCTTGTGTGCGGCTGCGGTTGTTGAACAGAATGGAAAGAGTGAGACGCATACATTCCGCGGCGACGAGCGTGAAATGCTGGAGGGCCTGACTCGATTGGTCAGAGATTCAGATCCCGATATCATCACTGGATACAACATCGACAATTTCGATTTACCGAGAATCAAAGAACGGATGGAAGCGCATGAAAATAGTGGGGACCGCTTGACTCGCGCTGCGCTCGCAGGATGGGGTCGAATCCCAATCACAGAAGAGGCCTGCAAGGGAGGAAGGCGAGGCGCCCCCATCATGGCGAATCGACAACAGAATCGCAAGTGGACATTGACCGGTCGATGTGTAATGGATGCCTGGTGGGAAGCACGCATGACACTACGGCCCAAGCGTGAGACTCTCAAGTTCGTCTCCGAACTATTGTTCCCTGATCGCGAAGAGTTACGCAAGATGGATGTCGATGCGAGCAGGATGGACGAGGAATGGGCGGCTCGCCCTGATGTCGTTCTCGAATACTGTGCACAGGATGCACTCTTGCCAATCGAGATTCTCGATGCCATTTCTGCGACCGCGCGCAAAGAGACCCTCGCTGCAGTCGGCAAGGTACCGCTTGAAACCGCGGTCATCGGCTCTACAAGTCAGTGGCTGGACAGTTTGGTCATTCGCTTGGCTGACCGTGAGAATGTCGCCGTACCGATGACACGTCGTGGTGGCAAGTCCGACGCCATCACAGGTGGCTATGTCCATGAAATCGAAGGTGGTCGGTATCCATGGGTCGCTGTACTCGATTTCAAGTCGATGTACCCGTCGATTATGATCTCCAACAACATCTGCCATACGACCCGCGTTGACAATGACAATCAATCCACTGAAGTGAATCAATCTCCAAGTGGTACAAAATTCCTGAAAAAAGAGGTTCGCGAAGGTCTTGTGCCTCGTCTGCTTGAGGACTTGATGTCTCAACGCGACCACCACAAGGCGATGATGAAGAGTACAACCGACGAATCTGAACGATTGTTCCACGACCAGATGCAATTTGCGGTGAAAATTCTGATGAACACTTTCTACGGCGTCTTCGCCTCTGCGTTCTATCGATTCACACACCCAGACATCGGTTCTGCTATCACCGCGTGGGCGCGTTCGAATATCAAGAAAATCATCCATTCCCTCGAAGAAGAAGGGCACCCAGTGGTCTATTCAGACACGGATTCTATTTTCGTATCTTCACCCGAAGAAGGCAAGGATGCCTTGATTTCCTTCGGTCATGAATTGGCGAGTCGCTTCACCAAGGAGGGTGCTGAACTTGAATTTGAGAAAGGTCTCTCAGTGTTCTTCAGTCACGGTGCAAAGAAGCGCTATGTCGGTCGAGTGGTCTGGCCTGAGGAAGAACTACTGATTCGTGGATATGAGGTCAGACGAACCGATTCCTTTGACCTGCTGAACCAGACGATGATGGGGACCTTTGAACGAATCCTCGATGGTGATGAAGAAGGGGCCTACAAGCACGTCATCAATCTGATTCGTTCGGTGAAAGCTGGAGAAGTGGAGGTGTCTGATCTCATCCTCAGTCGATCATGCAAGGGCAAGGTCCTCAAGGATGGAACCGTTGATTTCTCAGTCTATTCCAATCCTGACGGATTGCCATACGTTCAGGCGGCAAGAAAACGTATTGCACGCGGATTGTCATTTACACCTGGAATGAAGGTCAGTTACATCGTCACGGCAGCCAAGGATGAAAATGGCCGACAAGCGGTCGAACCTTGGTTGGTTGCTGAGACAGGCGATGCACCCCCTGTTCCCGATTGGAATTTCTATGCTGAACGACTCGCCAAAGCCATGGGTCGGATTACAGAGGTGTACGGCTGGAGCGAGAAGGATTTGCTCCTCGGCAGTCGCCCCAGCAAACTAAGTGATTTCTTCTGACGCCGTAGGCGTCCATCACAGCGAATGGTTGATGATGGGCGAACGCGCCCTTCCATCCATGCGACGCGCCACCGTGCTGCTGACCGTGACACTTTTTCTGGCCACTTCGCTGGCTGGATGCCTTGACACATTCGCGAGCGACGGTCCCCCTACTGTGTCCATGAATGTCTCTCCATCGGGCACCGTCAAGGTGGGCGATTCGGTGAGTTTCGATGCGACAGGCTCCTCCGACCCTGATGGCGACCCACTCTCATTCAATTGGGAGTTCGGTGACGGAGATACAGCCACTGGGATGAGTGCCAATCACGTGTACACGTCGCAGGGCACGTTCAAGGCCAAACTCTGTGTGAGTTCGACCGATTTCGAAATCTGTGAAGAGAGAAACGTCGTTGTCGCTCCGGCCGATGCAGCTCTTCCTACAGCATCCATTGTTCATTACAAAGACAATGATTGCACCGGTGAAGATCCACGTTCTGGTACTATGATTATCGCTTGGATATGCGAAGAGGAGATGGATACGAGTGATGATGTGGTCGATGCAACGACCACCATTCAATTGGATGGCTCCGATTCCTCAGCAGGCGACTCCAGTTCATACCTCACCGATTACAATTGGGATTTGGACCTCACTGACGACAGTGATGGCGACGGTGACATGACCAACGATGCCGATAAAACTGGTGAGAATGCAGAATGGACCAACGTTTGGCCCGGCGAATATGAGATTCGGTTGACTGTGACTGATAATCAGGGATTCACTGACTCCATGGACATGGAGGTCATTGTAAATTATCGGGGTGCATGGGCTGAATTCACCATCGATGGCAATGGAACATCTGGTGCAGGGACCGTGACGTTTGAATATCCAGTGAACTACAATGAGGACACAGGTAACACGGCTCGCTATGTCAAAATCCAATTCACATATCCCCATTTGGATGACGATTGGACTTTCCCTGAATGCACAGAATCGAACACCGCTTGTCACAACAATCTTGACGCATATGTGTACAACGGTTCTGACTCCGATTCAGATACCGAAGAAGTGGCCAACACGACTCATCTTACGGATGAACAGCGAAAAGCAGGAGATTGTGATGATGATGATCGCTGTGTGGAACTTCGATTGAGTACCTCGCACTTCCGCAATTACCTCGATGGCACTTGGCGAGTCGATTTGATCAACGAGAAGGCACATGACACCACTGTGAAGTCGTTTGTCATCATTCTAGAGTACAAATAATACTATTATCGCCTTGATTTTCGTGTTCAGTGTCCCATTTATCGGTGGTTTTGACATTCCCTCGTCAGAGACTACCTTGAAATAGGGGAGTTGGGTCGGCGGGCCACACATTGAGGTGAAATTATGGGTTCACAATGGGAAGATAAGAGCAAGCCGCACTTGAACATCGTTTTCGTAGGGCACGTTGACCACGGAAAGTCGACCACTGTTGGTCGCCTTCTGTTGGACACCGGCCACATCGAAGATCACGTGATTGAGAAGAACGAGAAGTTGGCACAAGAGATGGGTAAGGCCGGATTCGGTCTCGCCTATGTCATGGACGGCCTGAAGGAGGAGCGCGAGCGTGGAATCACAATCGACGTTGCTCACAAGGAACTGTTTACGCCAAACTACTACTTCACAATCATCGATGCACCAGGTCACCGCGACTTCGTGAAGAATATGATTACAGGTACCAGTCAGGCTGATGCCGCAGTTCTCTGCGTTGCAGCCAATGACGGTGTCAACGCACAGACCAAGGAACACGCGTTCCTTGCGCGTGTGCTTGGTGTCAAGCAACTCATCGTGAACGTCAACAAGATGGATATCTCCGGTGTTGACTACAGTGAGGACAAGTACAAGTCCGTTTGTCAGGAAGTTTCGGAACTACTCAAGATGGCTGGATTCAACCCCGCCGATGTTCCAATGATTCCTTGTTCGTCATTCCTAGGTGAGAACCTGTACAACAAGAGCGACAATATGGGCTGGTACAACGGCCCTACCCTCTTCGAGTGCATTGACGGTATCCAGATGCCTGACAAGCCAACCGACCGCCCACTACGACTTCCAATTCAGGATGTCTACAAGATTGGCGGTATCGGTACTGTGCCTGTTGGTAAGATTGAGACCGGTGTTCTGCACTCGGGCAAGACAGTAGTCTTCAACCCAAGCCAGAAGTCGGCTGAGGTCAAGAGCATCGAGATGCACCACACAATGGTCGACAAGGCCGAGCCTGGTGACAACGTTGGATTCAACGTCCGCGGCCTATCCGCACAGGACATCCGCCGTGGTGACGTCGCTGGATACTCGGACAACGAGCCGAACTTCTGCCGACACGACGAAACCTTCGTTGGTCAGATTCAGTTGATGGACATCCCCAAGGCTGTTGCAGCGGGTTACACACCAGTGTTCCACGCACACACGTCTCAGGTTGCAGTCCGCTTCGTCGAACTCTTGGAGAAGACCACCAAGGGTCAGAAGGAAGCCAACCCGGCTTTCCTCGTGACTGGTGACGCTTGCCTGATTCGATTCATGCCGACCAAGCCGATGGCAATCGAGCAGATGGAAGATTTCCCCGAACTCGCCCGCTTCGCAATCCGCGACATGGGCAAGACGGTGGCTGCTGGCGTCTGTATGAAGATTGAGAAGAAGTGAGATTCACACTGATTCACACCATCGGATAAGGGATTCAGAATGCCGCAGGTCACCACCATCAAACTGACTGGTGAGAACCACGTCGACATCGACGCGGTCTGCGCACACATTCGGAGTATCAGCGAACAGACTGGTGTCAAGCTGCGTGGACCGATTCCACTCCCGACTCGTCGGTTGGTGGTACCGTGCCGAAAAGCACCTGATGGAGAAGGTAGTGAGACTTGGGATCACTGGGAGATGCGAATTCACAAGCGTCTCTTGGAACTGGTCAGCGCCAAGGCTACGGATTCGAGTGCACTCCACCAGTTGATGCGCATTCCGATTCCAGACACTGTAACCATCGAACTCAGTCTGCGTATGGTCGCCTCCTGAGAGAAGCGTCAGTGTTCAGTCAAGAGGCACTGCCTCAGCCCATCCCGCTGCGATGAGCGTCTCAGCCATCAATGCACCACAGTTGAATGAATCACCCTCAAGAAGTTCGACTTCTTCTCCGGACTCGTCGAGAATTGGTTCGGGCATATCCTTGAGAATTCGAAGTCTCATCATCTCTCCAGAAGCCACAGGATCTGCACTTTCACTCTCGATGTCGGTTGCTTCTTCAATCACTTCTGGGATCTCAGGGTATTCTTCCATCATTGAGACCCGATCCTCTTCATCGAAGTCTGGGTCATCCCAGGCTCCCTCTAATTCGGGTACATCCACTGATGGTGGTGGCTGTTCAGTCAATCCTCCTTCGACGAATTCATCGAGTTGAGCATTGCCTGCAGGAGTTGCAGGGGGCGGCAAAATTGCTGATTCCAGGACACCTTCTTGCAATCCACTCCACGAGACGTTCCGTTTGTATTGCTCGATGAGTTCTGATACACCGGAATGGAATGCACGTTCGGCCCCGTCTTGACGTCCCCAATCCACCGGTGACAGATTCGCAGTGGCTTCCGTGGCTGCATCTCCAAAGGGTGTACTCGCCAGATTTGCGAGTGCCGCATGATTGACGAATGCGTTCAGTCGATGTCGGGTTAAATCCGAAATCGTTCTCCTCAGGTTCGCCTGTCGACGTGAAAGCGTCTGTGCTCTCGCTGAAAAACCCTCTAAACGGCTAATTTCAGCCAATTCCATCTCGATTGATTGCAGTAATTGCGAGCAGACATGCCAGAAATCTGGCCGGGGAAGATCGACTGGAAGTGGGTGTTTCGCTTGACTCCTCAACAGCGCATGGAGTTGCGCTTCCACAGCTGCAAGTTGTGGTCCCTGTAGCCCTTCTTGCTCCGCCATATGCCCACCGCGAACTGCCTCTCCTCCGTGCCGGTAAATGAACCATTCACTTCTTCAGCGCCCTTCGGGCGCTCTACTCAGGCTTCCGTCGTGTTCAAACCCACAGCCGAGGGTGGACACTCTGAGGTGAGACCATGCGTGCAGCCATCTTCCTGACTCTGCTCATGCTCTTCTCACCCTTAGCCCAAGCCATCGAAAGCCCCTATATCGGTGATTCAGAGATTGTTCTACAATCGATGGGCGACGGCACACTCTCCAATTTATCTGAGGATTCATTCGAAGTACCTGTGAATTCAACCATTCTAGATGGGTGGGTCAATGTATCGACTGGAGCGAACGGTGATGGCGGCACCGGTGAGCACTGGCTCGCCAACAACCCCAATCTCAATTTCAGTCATGGTACGTTTGATGGCGCCTCCATTTCAGTCTTTGATCATGAACTGACATTGGGTGTGAATCACACGGTCGGCCGTCTGGATAATCTGGAAACCCTCTCACTTCAGTTCCAACAATATGTGGTGGGTGGTTCGGCTGACATTTGGAGAATGGCCGAACCCTCCCAATTCAATGGCCCCTTCGCAATGAATTACAGCGCAAGGCAAGCCGCCGGCGGCCTCATTCCTTCTCTTGCGGCCGAGGGGTCATTGATTGCCGCAACATTGCCCGAGGATCCCTTACCAGCTGGGACTCATGCTTGGCTCACTTCCCCCTCAAGTCCAGTCCCAAGTATACCCAATAACTGGGAGGTTTCGTTCAATCACTGGTATCACTTACATCACACGAATTCGAGTACTGGTTCATCTGGGGCATGGCTTGAGATTAGCCTCGATGGGGGTCTGACATGGAATTACGTCGAACCCGTTGGTGGATACAATTGGAACATCTCAACCTCCGCTCCAATCCCCACTGGTGCATCGGGGGCAGGATTTGGTGTATTTGGGGGCCCAGACGCAAGTGGATGGGTCAATTCAACCTTCGATATTTCGCATTTACACAACTCAAGTGCACTCGACATGAAACATAGATTTGTCATCTGGACGGATCCAACTGGCACTGTCGACCGTCCCGGTTGGTATGTCGACGAAGTTACCATCTCAAACGATGGCGAGACACCTGGCGCTTGGTTTCATGGCTCTCTCATTGGAGAGTACGCAGGTGATGCCCACGCCCACCTGACCATCCCCGTTCAGATTAATTCCAGTGCGGGTACTTCTGGAGCATGGATGGCCCGATATTGGACTGATTTCGATCTTGAAGGTGGTACTTGGGACAATTTTGAGATTCGAGTCTCAAGTGACAACACCTCCTGGCATCGACTCTCACCGGTTGGTGGTATCCCTGGACCCAATGGGTTGACCGTGGCTGGCAGGACAATCATGGAGGATTCCAATGGTTGGGTCGAAGTTGCTCATCCGTTTCCATCTTCATTCACGATTCCATCCAATGGTAGTTTCTACATGAGAATCATTGTTGAAACTGACCAGATGCCATCTTCAGGATATGGTGGTACAATCGATCCGCCTGAAGGCGTCTTCATCGATGACATGAGCATCACCCGTACACAGGGCGGAGTCACCGACATTCTTTGGTCGGAGAATTTCACAACGGATGCAGGTGCGTGGCACGATAGATTGCCGGGTGGCTCATATGACCAGTGGCAATATCTCAGCAATTGGGGCAACAATGGACCTTGGGAAACCACTTGGTCGTTCGAAGATGCACCTTCGATTGCCGATGGTTGGCACGTTCACACACCGTATGGCCAATCATGGGAGTTCGGCACAGTCTCCAACGCCAGCGGCTGGGGCCCATCCTCCTGGCCAAGTGGACAGACCGGGGTCGCCATGGGTCTCACGACTTTGCATGCAGCCAATTCTTGGTCACATCTCATCAGCCCCTCGTATCACATTCCTCAGGGCGCCAGTGCGCGAGTCGTGTTTGATCACTTCATTTGTGCTGAACCCGGTTGGGATGGTGGAGCATTGTATACGAGTGTGGACAATGGGACCACATGGCAAATCTACGGGCAGGACATTCCCGCGTTCTACGATGTTCAACATTGGAACAATGTTCAATCTCCATTCTACCAGAAATGGGTCTGGGATGGATCCAATCAGAAAGGGGGCAGTTGTACGACCAACAAGTCATTCACCCATGTTGAGGGTGACCTCTCTTCTTTTGGTGGACAGGATGTGATGTTGCGATTTTCTTTCTTCTCAGACCCCTTCATCGAAATGGATGGTTGGTACATCGATGATGTCGGTGTCATTGTCGATTGGTTTGAATCCAATGGATCTTGGACCAGTGATTTGGTTACGAACAATGCCCATGGTTTCGCTCCATCCCTCGATATCGATGCCAGTGTTCCGGATGGTGCATGGATTGAGGCCTCTATCGTCGATGTGAATGGTACCCCCTTGTCAGACCCACTTGGGGCGGAAGGCCTCACCTATCCTGTCCTTCCAACAGGTGATTCATTCCGAATTCGTGTTGAATTTGGTACAACCGACCATCAACTCACCCCTCGAATCGTCGGGTTGCATTCTGGTGCGGTTCGAATTCTCAATTCTGCAGATGCCACCAATGGTTGGATTGTCCCTCATTCATTGACACATGAGGTCCTCGAACGGAATATTTCGAATCCAACCATCAACACCGTTCAAATCTCTGGCTCTGCAGTCTATGGGGACGCACCAATTGAGGAAGTCACACTCGTTGCGGAAGCAGCTGGAGCCTTGTTCCAACTATGGGATGGTCAAGGCGCCCTCCTAGCCAGTGGCATGCTGAGCAATCGTAGCATTGTATTGCCACATCCAGCGGTGACAATCCGGCCGACGATTGATTTACAACCGGGAGGGTGGATTCGCTATGCATCGTTCACAGGCCATCTAGGGGCGCCACTGAACACGGGCTCCCTCGATGTTGGAGGCGATGGAATCATCGATTGGAACTGGGACTTCGATTCAGATGGTGCCTTTGGATGGTACGATGGCAGCCACCACGAGAATAGTTCAGTCCACCAAGGTGGTGCTCCTGGAAACATGCTTGATCAGGGATTGGCTCTCTATGCCAACCAAGACATCACATGGACTTGGAACAATGGACATCATGATTCCATGGAAACTGGAGAACTTCGAATCCTTGAACATCCGTTGACATTCATTCAGAATCAATCGAACCCTTCCGATTTTTCGTTCATCGACATTGCGACTTCATGGGAAAATACCAATCCGATTACAGGCTTGGGTCCGGCACTTCGTGACATTCAATCCGATGCTGTCAATGGAACCGGACCGGCCACCATCATTTCTGGAAATTTACAAATTCCAATCGTCCTCGAAGCTGATCAGGGCGGTGTCGCCCTCACGGGTTCGATTTCACACGCCCAACGCATTGTCAATGAGGTGACTTCTGTTCCAAGTGGAACCATGGTGCCCGGACAAAATGTAACCATCACATCATTACATTCTCATTTGTTTAATCGGGGATTATTTGATGCAGCAATATTGCGAATGCAGACCAGCAATGGTCTTGATATCGAGGCGCATATCGATGATCTATCTGGACAACCTGTTGCAACGCAGTTGTTTGGTTCCACCCAGATATCCCTTGAATCAACCCACGTTCAGAATGTGGGTCCTGATGCCTATCAAATTGAATGGAATTTCACGACACAGTGGGCCTTTGATGACGAAGATTGGATCCGGGTTCTCATTGAAGCGATTGAAGTCGACGGATTCACGCTGGGTCCCGGACACGCCATGATTGGAGGTTCGAATCATCAAGCGATGGAGAACGACCTTGAAGTCGTCACATGGGAGGTTCGAGATGAACAATCAAGGCTATTGTCGAACACATGGGATGCCAGATACCCACTCCACGCGAGAGCAGGCTCCAACATCGATGTCTCAGGAATCGTTCGATTTGAAGGTCAGGCGAATCAGCACCCTTCTGCCGATGCTTATCGTATAGCCTTAGAACTCTCGAGTGCCGATGAGACCACACAATCCATGGGGGAGAGTGGTCCTGACGGTAGTTTCTCAGCGAGTATCACACTCTCCGACGAATCAGGCAATGTTAGCATTTCACCGTGGATATTACAGATTGGTCCTTCAGGTACTCCCACCTTGGGTGCAGAGGACGCCACGGGCGGCTTGTTGTCAGTTGAGGTACAAATCGATTCAGTTGCTCCGACTCTCGGACCTTTGATGATTTACACTCCTCAGGGAGGTGATGTTGCTGATGGAAATATTCTCTCTCCCGATCGCACAATTCCTTTCATGATTGAAGTGCATGATTCCGAATTGCTTGCGACCTTCGTGAATCTACGATGTTGGTTTGAGACCTACGATGATTTGGATAGAGATGGCATCCCCGATGAAAGTGAATATGGGGATTCGTCTCAATTCCTTGGAGGTGCACCACGAGGCACCATCCACGTTGATTTCCCAGCTATCAGCCTTTCAGGGATGCAAGATGATGATCGAATATCGTGTTACATTGAAGGTGGTGATTTTGCCGGGCACCCCTTCATCGGTGCAGGTGGACCAGGATTTGATACCGATTTGGCGACAATGACGGTTCAGACACAGGAGCCCACACAGGTTTCCTTGTCCTCAATATCCCTAGATCGTCATGAAGAAATGTCCTTGCTGCAAGGCATTGAACACACTTTCTCCTTCACCTTCCAAGACGGAAATGGTCTCAATTCGATTGACCTCATCGAATTGGATATCGCAGGAGATGGGCGTGGAATCATCCATTATCACCCTCTACAGGATTCATTGACCTCACCATCTGGAAGTTCGGCGATACCGGTGGGTATCGTCACCGAATCACTTGGGGACGACGCTTACCTCGTCGAATTGTCATTTGCAATTGCCCTTTCCGCACCAGAGGATTGGTTAGAGGGTACTTGGATTCCCTCTCTACGGATGATTGAGGAAGGTGAATTGGTTTCAGGTGGTGCGACGAATCTCCAACATCTCTTTTGGGCACTGGACAATCGTTTGATGTGGCGTGTAGACGAATTCCTTGATCAAACCGCTCCATCGATGCCTGCCTATGAGAACCGCCTCAACCTACAACCGGGCGATTCGATGTCGCTACGAGCTTCAATCGTCCATCGTGAATCAGACGAACCTCTTGTCGTGAACCTACCGTCGATGGCGGAAATAGAAGTTTCAATCGAAGGAGGGGTGCAACCGTATTCATCCTATCACGACTCAGAAGGATCGTCTTTCAGTGCATTGATTGACTTTGAATTAGGAAATTGGCCCGGCCCCATTCATACAGTACAATTTGGATTGATGAACCAGAGTATCTTGAATTCTAGTCTACCTGACATGATGTTTGAAGTTGCCATCGACGACGTCGCCCCAGTGATTCAGTTCCAGTCCACCAGCCTCGTTCAACTCCGTTCAGATTATCTGAACAATCAACTGGTTGCCTTCACCATTGAAGATGAAGGTGGGATGGGCAATCAATCCGTAGAGTTGAACTGGGTGTATCGACGTGCTGGAGTCAATATCGCCGGTTCTGAGGGGACAGTCAATCTCGGGCTTGGAGTTCATTCACAAGTATCCTGGGTTTACTCGACATACGTTGATTTCACGCCTTCAACAGATTTAGAACCGGGCGACATCTTACTGGTTTGGATTGAAGGTCAAGACCTCGCAGGCAATCTTCTAGAAGGTCCCAACACACATGATATGCCTAGGGTTACGGCCCTCGAAGTGATGCATTTCACACCTGTCCTTGATTCAATGTGGACCTCGCCTCCCAAGCCAGAGATGGGTCAACAAATCCGTGTCGATGCTCGTGTAACGAATCTTGGTAATCTTGAGGGGAGTCTCAGTGTTGGTCTGTGGGCATGGGAAGCACAACCGAATTCTGACCCCTTGATTATTCGATTAGATGAACAAAACGTATCTCTCGATTCACGCCAATCAATTCTGTTGAGTTTTGATTTCGAAGCTTACAAAGAAGGCGATTTACAGGTCTATTTAGTCGTCAATGAAGATGTGGATTCCCGTGTCCCCATTGACCTTCCTGTCATCCGAGAAGAAGGTGCCAGCCTCACATGGTTTGAACGTGTATTTGGGGATGGCCCCCTCGTCCTCAGTATCCTGATTATTGCTTGTACCGGACTTGGATTCAGCATGGCCTTATTCTGGCTACGAGATGAAGAAGATGAACATGGAGATGAATGGATAGATGATGAAGATGATTGGCCCGAACCTCCGGATGCTTTCCCCGATGAAACTCCTCCTCCGATCCCACCTGGGCTTGGGGATGTTCAAGAAGAGGAAGAATGAACATCAAGAATCAGGTCGCCAGTTCCTCGCAGGGGTTCCCGAGTGGTCAAAGGGGGCGGACTCAAGATCCGCTGTCAAGCGCTTCGCAGGTTCGAATCCTGCCCCCTGCACCAATTGAAAAATTGATTTTCCAATTGGGAAATTCACTGATAACCACACCGCACTCCCATCGATAGCGAGGTTCAAACCCCCTGCTCCTTTCGCAGGCCCATGGACGAGCCGGATGATTTCATCCTCGTAGAGGATGATGATGCGGATCTACCACCTGAAGAACCTCTTCCAGAATCTAAATCAGAAACACAGAATATTGCTCTGAGTGAACGCTTTTCTCGCCTTTCAAAGGGTCTTTCGGGTCAAGTTGACGCAGTGAAGGAACGTCTCAAGCCTCGAATGATTGATGTCGAAGAAGTGGCCGCTCTAGAAGCCGCTGACATGTCGATCGAGATGGATGGATTGCACACCTTTGAATGGCCATTGAAGGGCATGGACTGTCCGGATTGTGCTGCAAAGGCGAAACGAGCCACTCAACGTATGCCGGGTATTCAAAAAGTCAACGTTTCTGCCACGATGGGTACTGCTGAGATATCCCTAGATCTTGGTCAAGGCCACACTTCCAAAGTTTCGTCTCTTCTCAGTAGCCTTGGTCATGAACCGGATCTACCTTGGCAACGAATCATCGGAGTAACCGCCACCGGTCTTGCCGAGAAGAATAGTGTTGGTCGAACTGAACTCAGACAACTGTTGGCGCAAATACCAGGGATCCTTGATGTCCGCTTCGAAGATGCCTGTGTAGAGTTACAGATTGTCCCCAATCTGGAACAGAAACTCACAATAGAATTAGACACGGCCCTCCATCGAATCATCGGGCCATCGTTCACCCTGAAAGAGGTCCAGAATCAACGCTTGGATTCAGGACAATGGCGTCTTGTCTCCACCATTCCCGCCATTGTCATTCTAGGCATCGTCATCGGAATGCAGAATCTCAATTCGAATGTCGTGATGTCCCTAACTCTACTCGGTGTCGGCCTATCTGGATGGCGGATGTTCCTCGATGCGTGGGGTGGTCTGAAGAACAAAGAATTGGGATTCCAATTACTCACCTCTCTTGCAGTTCTTGGTGCCTTATTTGGCCAACATTGGTCGGAGGCTCTGATGGTCTCGATTCTCGTTGCGATTTCATCGCATATGGAAGAATCCGCCCTCAAGAAGGCAAGAGAAGCGATGCAGGGCGGCTTAGATCGCCTCCCTCGACGGGCACGTAGGGCCTCCCAACCCAAGAAGGTCAGCGGCATTTCCATGGCCTCAATCACCACTACCATTCGACAGACAATTACACCACAGCACGATGCGACTGAAGATGACAACATGGTCCCCATCGAATTGCTTGCAGAGGGTGATCGCGTCGAGATTCGCAGCGGTGAAATCGTTCCCGTTGATGGAACCGTCATCGAAGGCATTGGTTCATTGAATCGTGCCCCATTGACAGGAGAAAGCATCCCCGTACGTGTTGCAGAAGGTGACGATGTTCACGCCGGTCTCGTACTTGACCGAGGCCCGATTGTTGTTGAGGCCACTGCGATTGGGGAATCCACCCGACTCTCGGGCCTTATCGACGAAGTTCGCACATTCAGGGACCGCCCACCACGCGTACAGGCGACCGTCGAAACATTCTCTCAATGGTGGGTCCCCATCGTACTCGTTGGTGCACCTCTCATTGGTTTGATTGCAGGTGATGTGCGCATGACCTTGTTGTTGTGGGTCGTCGCCTGTCCTTGCGCGCTATTACTCGCCGCGCCTATTCCTCATGCTGCAGCTCTTTCCACCGCCTCTTTGTCTGGAGTTGTTGCTAGGGGTGGAGACGCATTGGAGGCAGCAGCTCGTATTGACCTCGCTCTTTTGGATAAAACAGGGACACTGACAAGTGGACACCCTCGCCTCGATGAGGTACGCATTCTCAAGGGTCAGAAACGAGATTCCGTACTCCGATTGGCGGCTGGACTTGAGCAACGCTCCAATCATCCATACGCTGCCGTGATATTGCGTGAAGCAGAATCAGTCGGGGCTGACGATGTAAAATCCCTGAAGGATGGAGATGCTGGTGTTGAAGGTACACACAAAGGAAAGAAGGTCTTGTTTGGTCGAAAGGATTGGCTCATTCGTGAAGGTATCAAAATATCCGATGAACTTCTCAAAGACCTCAAGACCGGCCGTGGTCTATCCTTGCTCGCCAAAGACGGCAAAGCCATCGCTGCATTCACATTCATCCACGACGATCTTCGTCCTGGTGCAGCAGAAATGATTCATGATCTTCAATCGATGGGGGTCGCGGTCGAACTCCTATCTGGTGATGCTCAAGATGCCGTGGAACACCTTGGCAAAGAAGTCGGCATCCCACCAATGCATTGCCGTGGTGAGATCGATCCAGAGGGCAAGGCGATGTGGGTTGAACGACGAAGTCAAGGACGTCGTACTCTGATGGCAGGTGATGGTTTCAATGACGCAGCCGCCTTGGCAGTCGCTGACCTCGGCATCGCGGTTGGAAGTGGAGAACAGGTCAATCTGGATGCAGCCGACGTTCTGGTACCCGGCGAAGATCCTCGCGCGATTACGACATTGCTCCGTATCGCAAAGCGCACACGCGCAATCGTTCAGTTCAACATCCTGATCTCAATCGTAGTCACAGCCTTGCTCGTTATTGGAGTCTTAATGGGGCTTCAGACAAATCTCGCAGTCGGAGTGGCCATTCACGAAATGAGTGCTTTCATTGTGATTCTGAACGGCGCCTTTGTTGCCGTATCTGGAAACCGCTTCACCCTAATCTGGTCCGTGTTCCAATCACTTTTCGACGACTACATTGAGGCATTGAAGTTGTTAATGTCCAAGTCGAGTCCAAGCGAAGCCTGACGTTGTTCAGTCGCCGCCTTGATATACGCGATGGACCGACCCGTTTCAGGGGGCGGTCGATGAGCAAGATTCGTGTTGATGGTCGCACCATGGCGCTATCACATCCGACCCGCCTTGCAATGTACGAAGAACTCCTCAATGCTGAAGAGATGTCAACGGTGATGCTACAGAAGAAGACAGGGGTGACTCGATACCACCTCTATCATCATCTACAATCCCTTGAGAAGAACGGATTGATTGAGAATCATCGAAATGAAGGCAGGGCTCGTTGGTGGAAAGTCACAGAAAGAGTCACCCTCACTCCAGCGACCAGCACCGATTGGCTTCACAACCTACCTGCTGACGTCCGCGCTCTGCTTGAAGCCGGTGCAGAAGTCCACTTCATCCCAGTTCCAAACGAATCCAGTTCTGTTGTTGCCGCAAAGCGAACGATTGGAAATATGGCGGAAATATTTGATGTTGATTTGGATATGGGGGTCACATTCATGCCCAACGGTATATTGGTCCTAGGTCCCCCAAAGCGCTCCTGAGTAGGCGATTTCATGAGTGATGACATCCCCGAGATTGAATCGAAGGTTGCCCCCCCCACCGTCCACTGTCCGAACTGTGAGAGTATGCTCCCTCACACATTGGGTGAAGTCACATGTGTGGTATGTTCAGCCATATCAAGAATCGATCACAAGCCGACCCGCGATAGTTGGTTGGACGAGAAGGTCAGTTGTCCAAATTGCCCCAAGATTCTACGAGTCGGTGTTGATGAGAGGCCGTGTGCATTGCGCTGTTCATCGTGTGAAACAGTCTTCAAGGTCACACCGAATATTGTCAAGGTTGAGGTTTCTTGTCCTGCCTGTGAACGTCAACTTCGCATCCGTCCCCGCCCAGGACGACGGAGTCTTGACTGTCCTGCATGTTCCGAATCCTTCCATGTTACGTTCTAGTTTGTTTACGTAATTTCGGAGCCTCTCAGAGGGTCTGATAATCCGCCTTCGGTGTTTGTTCAAACCTGTGGCGGTTAAGTATCAGAAGAATTCGAACGCGGGCTAGGGGATGGGACCCTTGAGTGTTAGCAGGGATAACTTGGCAGATTTGAGAGCACGACATACGACCGGAACCTCTGGCTCGTCTGAAGTGCGTACACCCTCCCTCGACGATGTTCAGTCCCTTGACGACCGCCTCAATGAAGAACGTCGACTACGTTCCTCGATGAAGAGAGAGCGGCGACTTCGCCTCCAAGAGCAAGCCGAGCGCCTTTCAGGAATGAAGAGTGCCCTGTCAAAAACAGCTGGAATGCAGGCTGAAGGGGCCCTGGCTGAGATTGAGGCTGAACTTCGTTCTGAGATGGAGGTCGAACTTGAGCGTCTTGAGAGAGATACGCTGGAGCGAGAAGAAGCCGCCCTTCGTGAGGAGATGAAACTCCGCCTCACTCGTGAGGAAGAATCAATCCGTTCTCGCCTCGACTTGGAATCAACTCGACGTTTGGAAGCCCGTCGAGAACAACTTCGAACTCAATTAAAGGAAGAGATGGACTCAGAATTTGATCGCAGACGCGCCTTCCTTGAAGAGCGTCTAGAAATTGAATCGGGTCAGGAGATGCAACGACAGATTGGAGACATCGAAAATCAACTCAAAGCTGAGATGGCCAATCGCCTCGATGAGGAAGAGAGTGCCCAAGCACGCCGAATCGAAGATGCTCAGCAATCCCGTCTCGCCGAAAGAGAAGTTCAGTTGCGAGACGGAATCCGCCGTCGCCTTGAACAGCAACTCAGACAGCGCCTACGCGAGCGCGAAGCGCGCCTGCGTGCGGAATACGAACGTCGCGCGCACAGACTTGAAGAACAGATAGCACAAGAACTCGCAACCGAACTTGAAACACGCCTCACTCAGGAAACCGAGCGACTTGAAGGCAGAATGCAGGAAGATTTGGAACTTGCAGTCGCCCGAAGACGCGAGGAACTCCAAACATCGATTCTCAAGAGCCTTGATTCTGAATATGGTGAGCGCCTCGCACTTCGCAAGCAACGCCTAAAGGAGAGATTCGATGTCTCATTCTCCCATGCAATTGATGAGATTGATCGGGCCCTTCATCTAGAACTTGAAGATTCAGTAAGTGAGAGAATCGAGGCTGAATTTGATCAGTATCAAAATGACCGTGAAGCAGAGATTAGTCAACATCTGAGTCAATTCAGACATGATCGCGAACTTGATTTACGCGAACAATTGGATACTCAGTATGGCGAGAAGCAGGAAGAGTGGGTTTCTCAGATTGAATCTGAGTACTCTGCTCGCCAACAAGCATCTGAGCGCCAAATTATGGCTGAAATCGACTCCCGGATTCGTAATGAGCGAATCGCTCAGGAAACCAATCTTGATTTGATTAAGCAAGAGACCAGCCTCGATCTAGAAGTCGAAATGGAGGCGGAGTTGGCTGCCTTCCGTGCTCAGAAAGAACAGGAAGTCGCCGACCAACTGGAACGTCAAGTCGCCAAGCGCGAAGAGATTATGCGCAACAAAGCTCTCATCGAAGTCCGAAGGAAGGAGAGCGAAATTCGTGCAGAAATCGAAGCCCAACTCGCCATCAAGCGTGCCGAGATTCGCGATCGCCTGAATCAATTGGAAACTCGTGCTGAGGAATTCCGCACCGCTGCCGAAGAGAAACTCCGTGTTGAACTTGAGAAGGGCCTCATCACCGAAGAAGATTTGGAAGCAGAGGCCGAACTCAAGCGTGCTGAAGAAGAAGCCGAACTTGAAGGACAGGATACTCGCATTGATCGAAGACAGGCTTGGATGGACGCTCTGTCCAGTGCCAAAGGACAGATGCCCGGAACCGCATCAGGCGCCACCCCTGCTCTGGGTCAACCTCGTGGTGGCCTCGGTAGTCTCGCCCGTCCAGGTGGCTTGGGCTCACCTTCAACCCCGTCAGATGAGGATGCACCTAGAACGCTCGCCGCTCCAGTCCGTGCTCCCGTTCAGAGTACCGGAGGATTGGGGGCTGCCCCTGCAGCAACACCTCCATCAGGTGGATTGGCTGCCCTGAAACCCGTTCGTCAACCAATCAAATCATCCGTTCCACAAACAGAAACTCCATCTCCAGAACCAGAACCGATGTCTGAAGAGGAATTCGATACTGAACCCGAGCCTTCAGTGGAAGAGAAACCTTCTCTCACTCAAACGATTCTTGATGCAATCTCTGAAACTGATGATGACTCACCTCCAGCAGAGGCACCCTCTGATGAATCAGAGACGCCCGACTTCGCCGAGATCGCTAAGCCATCTCGCGGTCCTCCAGGCGGAGGTCGCTTAATCCGTGAAGGTGCTCCAGAGAAACCCGCGCAAGGACCACCAACACGTGGACCTCCAGGAATTGAGAGTGAGACTCCTTCAGAGGAAGATGAAGAGGAAGATCTGCCCACATTAACTCCCGTGCTGCGACCAGTCCTACAACCTGCGACTCGAACAGTACTGACTCCCATCGATGAAGAAGATGAATCAGAAGAGGAGGACGAAGTCACTGTTCTGAAGCCAATCGGTCGTGCAGTATTGAAACCGGTAGCCTCCCCTACCACTGATGAAGAAGAATGATGGTACCGCACCCCTACGGGGTGCGTAAAACCCCCCTGAACCAACCATGCGCTCATTCAAAGGTGAATGCTCGCTCGTAACCCACATGCGCGGACGAACCCTCACGATGTTCTTCCTACTTCTAGGCTCGATTGTGGTTCCATTCGTCCCGACCACCTCGGCTTCTCTTGAAGAACTCGGTTCTGCAGGAACGATAGAGGAACTGGATCATTCCGCCCTCGGTTGGTGGACGCTTGACAATGGAAACATCCTCGTTGCAACTTCTAATGGATATGTGACATCATATTCGGTTCAAACCAATGGTAGTTATGCTGAAGTTTGGAGTCATTTCACGAATACAACTCTGTACAATGGAGCGTACGATACAACAACCAAGTTGCTCGCGGTCGGCACCGCGTCCGGGGCTATCATTGTCTCAATAGAATACATGGATGAACTGTACGATATCGATGCTGGACAACCCGTGGACGCTCTCGCGTGGGACCCCGATGGAGATTTGTGGGTCACACTTCGTACAGCAAAACACGCCCAAGAATGGTCTGGGGATTTTCCTTCTGGTGTAGCTACGAGCACCCACAACAACCAAATCACCGACATCGTCATTCTCTCTGATGGTCATATCCTCACATCTGGCAGAGACAAACAAATCCGAATTCATGATGCCAATGGTACCCCACTTCAGATACTAACAGACTCCACAGCTCCACTCTGGAAAATTCACGCCAGTGAAGATGAGTCCCACCTCTTCAGTCTATCAGACAACTGTCGATTGGACATTTACAATACCTCAAGTTGGGTCCGCGAACATTCGATGAATCTCTGTTCAAACGGACAAGGAAGATCCATTCACGAGATTGGTGACCGATTGATGATTGGAACGTCCAATGGCCGCGTCTTTTCATTGAATCATACACTTCCAGTCATGGAACAGGAGTTCACACTCCAAGGAGAAATTGTTGGATTCCGCGCTGCATCAGGCGAAGGAGTGTTTGTATTGTCCTCGTTTAGTAGCGATTCCGAGATTATACTTCTCGACGCCGATCGTGACAACGATGGTGTTGTGGATGGTGTTGACACCTTCCCCGATGATTCAGAGGAATGGGTGGATTCAGATGGCGATGGGTATGGCGACAACGGCGACTCCTTCCCCAATGATTCTGATGAATGGATGGATTCGGATGGTGACAATGTCGGAGATAACGCCGATGTTTTCCCAGACAACGCGAATCAGCAAACAGATTCAGATGGCGATGGGTATGGTGATTATCCATATGGTCTAGATGGTGACAAATTCCCCGATGATTCCACGCAGTGGGCTGATACTGATGGCGATGGGTATGGCGACAACGATGAAGCAGGCGCCACCAATCCGGATGCCTGCCCCAACCAATCCGGTGGTTCAACCATGGATCGTCTAGGGTGTCAGGACATGGATGGCGATGGATATTCGGACCCAGGTAATGGTGATGAAGCCCATCCCACTGGTAATGCGGATGCCTTCCCCATGGATGCCACCCAATGGCGGGATTCAGATGGTGACGGCTATGGTGACAATCTCACTGGAGAACGAGGTGATGCTTGCCCCAATCTAGCAGGAACGAGTACTCGCGCCAATATGTATGATCCCGGGGTCAATGCCTATACCTCAATCAATCGATACGGTTGTGTGGATTCAGATGGTGATGGCTATGATGACAATACGGAATCAGCATACGATGGGTGCACGATGGTCGGCAACCGCACTGAATGGCTAGACCACGATCGAGATTGTACTGGAAGCAACGGTGATTACAACGACAGCGATCCTGAAATTCAGACTTTAGAGGACCACTGTGCCAAATACGTCAATGATTCCGCCTGTTCAGGACTCGGTGACGACATCGGACAGGGCAATCTCACATATTTGGAAGAAGACAGCGTTGATACCATGGCCCTAGTGAAGGATTTTGCTGTGATTGCCGCCTATCTCGTTGGTGCGATAGCGATTGCCATGCTGGCCATTGTTGGCGGTCTGAGAATGATTGGAAAGGCCCGAGACAAACGCAAACCGGACGCCCAGTACACGCATCAGGATGCGACACGTGAACTCGATGCTTGGGAGAGTGGCGATGAATTCGAAACCCGTGGCGGAATCGATGAACAGAAAGCGTGGGGTGATGAACCACTTGGTGACAGCGAGGATGAAACAACGGATGATGACATCATCGACGAAGGTCTAGATTCTACAGAATCCGCTTCAGAACCTGATTATGTTGCTGACGAGATGACGGTTCCCGAGACTTCGACTGATGAGATTGCCGATGTCCAGGAAGACGATTCAGTGGCTGGATC
>JAKUOE010000039.1 GCA_022449845.1 Candidatus Thalassarchaeum sp. | reverse complement strand
ACCGCTCCAGGCGCTCAATCATCTCACTCGAATCGACGTTTTCGTTGCTACCGTTTCCGAATTTTCGCCCTCTGGCCCAAATCAACTGTGAGAGCGTCGCTGTCAACAATCCATACATGGCGATTCCAGTGAACATCAGGAAGATTGCAACCGCTCTCCCACCGTGAGTCACCGGGGCATAGTCGCCGTAACCGACTGTGGTCGCCGTCGTAATGGCCCCCCACCTCGCCTCAGGGAATGTATCGATACAAGTATCTCCGCAGGCCGCCTTTGAAGCGTGTTGTTCGAAGAGATACGCGATGAATCCTCCTGCGAAACCGATTGCGGTCACAACGAAGATGAGGTGTTGAATCTGACGTTGAACCGGTGAATCCTCACTTGTTTCCTGTAATCCGAGAAGATTCGTTGCTAGAGAATACACCTTTGTCAAATGCACCAATCTGAGTAGAACGATGACACTAATCGTTGGAAATGCGGCTAGGATAACGGGTGTCAATCCAAGCATCCCCCAACTCTGGGCTCTCCACCACTCTGATCGATCTTCAGTCATTGACAGATCCTTGGCCAATTCAGCAACGAAGAATCCTACGATTGCTAGATCGATAATCGCGACGGCCCAGAACAACGTTGGATTGGTGTTCACGAGATCTTCCTGAATCACGAAGATGACAATTCCGATTGAGATTAGAGAGAAGATTAGCTCTAGGTTCTCGACCCGAATCCAGTTTGACCACCAGAAGGTCTTGTCATCGACGACAACCTCTTCTTCTTCGGTCATGTGATGTAGCGGTGAAGTTGAGTTCTTCAGTGTTCGGTGCGCCCCTAGGGGCGCAAGGCCAATTCACCAAGGTTCAGGCATCGTCGAGGGCTTCCTCATCGTCGACGGCTTCTTCCTCAGGATTTTCTGCATTCATCTCACTCTGGGCACGCTTCCATTTCGCTGCAGAGCATAGAACGATGTTGGCGATTGGGTCACCCGCTCGAACCAACGGATTCAGTGCCAGTCCGACAATCACACCCGTCCTCGGGCTCTCGATGGAATGCGTTTGCTCTCCAAGTGGGTCGGTCACGAGGGCAATCTCCTGCCCTTTCTTGACATGATCTCCCACATCGACAAGACTGTACAATAGTCCGCCTGCCTCCGCACGGGCCCACTTTGAGCGACGAACCAACAGGCGTACCGCAGGCAGTCGATTCTCTCTCACAATCATTCCGAGGTGACCCATGACGTTGAGTACGCCTTCAATTCCAGAATGTACAGCCTCCATCTCGAATCGATGTGCTGTGCCTGCTTCAAGCAGAATGGTGGGTGTGCCATCATTGGTCGCAGTCCTCCTTAGGGACCCTTTCGGTCCCGATGAATGCAAGATGATATGTGTCCCAAACGCTCTCGCAAGTTCCATGCATTTGTCCTTCTCAAAATTTGCTCGAACATGAGGCAAATTGGTTCTTGAAAGCGGTGCAGAGTGTAAGTCAATCAGATAGTCTGCGCGTTTGACAACTGCTTGAAACAAAGCATATGCAATTCGTTGGGATTGATTGCCCTGCTTTTTTCCCGGAAAGAGCCGATTGATGTCTTTGTGATCCGGCGCTTCTCTTTGTTCCAGCAGCATCCCTTCGATGTTGACCACTGGAACACAGATGAGCGTTCCAGCCAAGTCTTCGCGAGAGATTCGGTCATCTTCGGTCCCAGCCACATGATCGTCGCCGTGAATGAGATGGTGGACGACAGACACTCCGTTCAACTCATCACCATGAATGCCTGCAGTGAGAGCAAGCACTGGTCCCGGCTTGGTTCCATGCATGACGTATACAGGGATACTGCGTGGATTCCCTGTCGGCCCCTCTCCCAATTCGAGAGAAACCTCGACACCTGAGCCCGGAGCGATTTCGACTCCCTCAAAATGAAAGGATTCCATGTCGGCCACATGGTGCCCACATCCTCATTTGATAACAATCTCTGCCCTACTCCAAATCCTTTGCAACGCCGATATGCGAGAGTTCAAGAACCTCCGCAACCCGGTGTGATTTCCCGGAGGTAATGGAGTGCCGCGTCTTCCACAAACTGCACGACCGACCATTGTTCTCTGCCCGGACTGCGTAGCAGTCCACGCAGGACGTGCTCGTGCGGACGCGGTCTTCTGACCCTTCCACAGGAGTTGCTCGAAATGTCTACCCCAGAAGAGTTTGAAAATGAGATTCGCGCGGTCAAAGAAGCCGTGCCAGATGCCGATGAAAGTGAGATAGCGAAGGAATTTTCTCGCTACAAAGATGAATTTTTGGTTCCACCAAAGCATGCTCTACCGAATGTCATTAAGCATTTTCAGAAAGCCGCTGGGATGGAGGTCTCAGCTCCAAATACCCCCACAAGTCGTGCTGCAAAATCGGTTGACCGCTTCTCCGATCTGGCATCAGATGACACCAATGTCACCATCGAGGTCGAGGGCGTCACCTATGTGCCTCGGATGCAGATGGTACGCGGAGAAGAGAAGCAAATCGCCTTCGGTTGGATTGAAGACAATCCTTGGGAGGAAGGTGGCGAGCGAACCCGTGGGGATTTCAAAGACTGGGGAAGCCACGCGGAGAATCTGAGCCCAGGGAGTGTGGTTCGTCTTGAGGGCGTCTCGGTCAATGAGTGGAACGATAAACGCTCCATCAACATCAATCAAACCAGTCGAGTAGCAGTTCTACGCGCGAGCGAGCGTAAAGTTGTCGTCGCTCCTTCTGAACCGACTTCAATCGATCGAGTCCTGACTATGGATGGATTTGCCACTGTTGTCGCCCGTGTCATCGCCGCCGAGCCACGCACCGTCAACAAGAAGGATGGAAGTGGAACCATTGATTTGGTCAAAGGCCGCTTAGCAGATGATACTGGGACCATCGGATTCGCCTGCTTCGGAGAATTCACACATCCTGTAGGTACGCTTCTGAAGATTGAAGGCGCCGCAATTCGCCGCTTCCGTGATACTCCTGAATTGAATATTGGTGAACGAACGAAGGTGGAAATCTATCATGATGGAGGATTTGCCAGTTTGGAAGATTTAGAGGCATCTTCAGTAATCCAGATTGCGGAACTTCGTGATGGTGCGGCTGATGTCGCCATCACTGTACAATTGACATCTTGGAACAGTCGAACCTTCACCGGTCAAGACGGTGTTGAAAAGACAGTATGGGGCGGCGATGCCGTCGATCCTACGGGTGTCTGTCGATTGACTGCTTGGTCCGAACTTCCAATCGACGAAGGTTCCCTTCCCTTAGCTGTGAAATTGAAAAATGTCCGTGTCCGCTCATGGCAAGGGACACCCGATATCACAGTTGATCGAGAAAATCAGATTGAAGTTCTCGACACCATTCCTTGGGAGGCAATTGATGCCAGCACACATTCCGTGGAAGTCGATTTTTCCGATCTGCTCTCTGGTGGTTCTCGCAGCGGCGTCACCAGTTCTGCAACGGTCATATCCGTCCAATCTGGCTCCGGTATCATTCACCGATGTCCAGAATGTAACAAGGCCATGCGCGATGGTGCCTGCCGAGATCATGGCCCCCAAGCTGGAATTGAAGATCTTCGCCTCAGGATTATCCTTGATGATGGCCAGACGAATGGTGCGTTGATTCTTGGTCGCGATAGTGCTGAAAAATTCTTGGGGCAGACGATGGAAGATGTGCAGGCTGCCACGAAAGACGATGGAGGTGAAGCCTTCTTGGCGGACCTCCGCAGTCGAATGTTGGGTCGCCAGCACACATTCACGGGCCGAGCGATGATTGATGCCCAGGGTGCCCTTCTCATGGCCGACCAGTTTTCCCTGACCGAAGTTAATCTAGCGGAATCTGCGGATGAGGTCCGCAATCGCTGGGGGGTGTTCGCATGATGGGGAATCAGCCGCAGCGCAACCGCCGTCAAACGGCGCTACGCCTTTTTGCTCGTGAATTCTACGAATCGAGCCTACCCGACGGTGGCCAGGGTGAATTTGACCCTCGCTTTATCGTCACCAAATTGGGCGCCCGCGTAAATCGTATGTACGTCGCTGGTGTCATCGAGCGATTGGAGAGGAGAGATACTGAACGTGGTCCAATGTTCAGTGGTGCGGTCCGAGATCCCACCGGTTTGCATCTGTGGAGTGTTGGCTCATTCCGTCCAGAATTGCACATCGAGATGGAAGAGTTGGTCGCTCGATTTGAAAGCGGCGATCGCTTCCTGATGGCTTGTATCGGTAAATCCAATCATTACACGACTGAAGATGGTGGATTCCGTTGCCGAATGCAGATGGAAGATTATGCCATCATTGACCGCGATGTATACGCCAACTGGCTGGTCGAAACTGCGGATCATACGATGCGCCGAATCGACGCCCTCGGAAAGGCGCAGTCCGCCGAAACAACAGATGCGAACGCACTTCGAGATGCTGGTGTTCCAGCGGATCTTATCGATGGGCTTGGACTGGCCATGAATCACTATGGAGATTGGGATGCTGAGGGGTACAAAGTTGGTGTTCTGCAAGCACTGAGCGCAGCAGAGGGCCGCGTTGTATCTTTCGAGGAAATCGAGGCCGAACCCGATTCAGCAACCTCGCCTCAAGAAGACAGTGAAACCGAAGAAACAGAGGAAACTTCTGCCGAGCCCACCCCCTCACCGAATAATCTGGATATGGAGGCCGTAATTCTGGAGATTATCGCAGAGAATGCAGGTCCGGAAGGCATTGATTATGATTCAATCATGAAGCTCTGTGCCGCCCGAGGGTTGAATGACGAGGATTCCATTGAGGATGTGATTTACGCCCTCAGAGATGACAAATGTGAGATTATGGAACCTCGATATGGCTGGTTTCTACCAATGTGAGAGCCGTCCCTTAGGGACGGTTCTCCCCCGCTACTTTCAAGGCCGTTCCGTGGTGTTGGCCCTCTGAGGCGTGACTGTGGCACAGGCGGGAACCGTGTTTCTTCGAGGATTCGAGGGTGATTGGCTCCAGTTCGACAATTGCCATATTTCAGTCAACATTCGACGCAGAATCACCCGCGAGGTGAAGCGTGGGGGCGAGGGAGATGACCTTGTAGACGAAGGTGCTGAATCAGCCGTTTACACCATGGAGGGTCATCTTGGAATCGCAGGCTATCGAGAGGTTCTGAACATCTTCCGAAGTGCAGAAGTCTGGTTGTTGGACCCATTCACTGAGAAGGAACTGAAGGTTGCTTTCCATCGTCTCCAGTACGATGGAGATGATGGATCATATTCCTTTGAGTTAATTGAGGATGTGATTTGATGGCCACCAATGCCGAGGAATCCGCTGACCTCCTTTACGCGATGCGTGCCGTGATGGTCTTGCTGGGTTCAGGTATCGGACTTGAGGCTGCGATGCAGATGATTGGCCGAGGTGGATATGGGGTGATTTCAAAGGATTTCCGTGAGGCAATTGACAATCTCCAGCGCGGTTCGAAATTAGAGAATGAATTTTCTCGATTGAGCACAAACGCCAGTAGCAAGGCATACTCGAGATTTCTGAACACCCTGAGAACCAACGTCACCAGTGACACTGATTTGGTCCGTGCATTGGCGCAGCAATCCGACCGCGAAGAAGAGGAACGCAATGACAAACTCGCTGCCTACATCGAAAAACTCTCAGGTCTTCCAACGATTCTCCTGACTGTTGGTATTCTGTCTCCAATTATCTTTGGTATGATTGCAATGCTACCGGTGATTGCCCCTGACATCATGACCTTCGTCGATTCCAGTGGTACGATTGCTGGACTGGCAGGATGTTTTGGACCCACCCTCTTCCTGACCATCCTTCTGATGGCATTTTTGGGCTATCGAGCGCATACAAGTGACCCCGGGGTGATCTGATGCAGTTTCTCTGGAATCTCTACGAATTGTTGGGACAGAGTATTTTCTTGGTGTTAATCATCCCAATCACTCTTCCTTGTCTTGCCGGTGCAATTCCTGGCTTCTTGGAACGCCGCCGCCGCCGCCAATTGGAAGAGGCACTACCTGAGGTCTTGGAGTCCATTTCGAGCAGCATCGGCGCTGGACTGGGCCTCCAACAGGCGTTGACCGAGATTTCTCGTAGCCGACGGGATGAAACGGGGAAATTGTTGACTCAGGCCATTGACCGCTCCCGCTCGACATCATTCGATGCTGCACTGGCCGAATATGCCATCAACAGCCGTAGCATCCTCATCCAGCGAGTCGTCAATCTACTCTCGACCGCAATCGAGCAGGATGCTCCTCTCGGCGAGGTCACCAACTCGATGTCTGTTGAATACGATCGTCTGAACAAACTCATCAACGTCAGAGAGAAGGAGATGTCTGGTCAATCCTTCCTCCTACTCATGCTGATGTGCCTCCTCCTCCCAAGCGTCATGGGCTTCATGTTCGCTGTTTTCGGCCTCGCAGCTACCGGGGCATATTGGGGTCATATCCATGATGTGATGATGCCCTATCTCATGGCCTCGGCCGCTCTCAGTGTCGTCATTTCCGGTCGAATGCTCGGACGAACCAAGCAGGCGTTGTGGTGGATTCCATTTTGGTCTACACTCTCTGCCCTGCTTTACATTGGTCTGTTTGAAGGCATCCAGAACGGGATGGCGTGAGGTGAAGAAAAATGTCTGAATCAGTACTTGCTCGCTACGGCCCAGTGACAATTTACATGGAGCCTGGTCACCCTAGTCCAATGTACCATTATGATGGTCAAGCCGCAGACAATCCATACGGTGAATTGGCCGTTCTGTTGGAGGATGACCAACTTGAGGAAGTCATGTACAACGGTGGCGCCCAATGTGTAAAGGTCGCCCACCGAAATTTTGGAATCTGCCGCACAAACGTCTGGATGAGCGATGACGAAGGCGTTCAGGTCGCAAAGAACTTCGCAGCATTCACCAATGTCCCTCTAGGAAATGGGCCCGGATTGGTCCCTCTTTTCGACGGTCGTTTGCCCGATGGTTCCCGTGTGAATGGAACTCTCCCACCCATTTCACCCGATGGCCCCACACTCACCATTCGAAAGTTCCGAGAAGACCCGATTACCATCATCGATCTAATGAATTGGGGGACAATCAACAGTCGATTGGCCGCCATGATGTGGGTCTGGGTTGAGGGTCTGAATGCCCGTCCAGCCAATTTTGTCATTGCAGGTGGTACTGGTTCCGGTAAGACGACCACTCTCAATTGTCTTGGAATGTTCATTCCTTGGGACAAACGCCTGCTGACGGTTGAAGATACAGCTGAACTACAGGTTTACCACGATCATTGGTTGAGAATGGAAACTCGACAAGAGCGACCCGACGGCACCAGTGCGATTTCAATGGATGACTGTCTCAAATCCAGTCTCCGCATGCGACCTGATCGCATCATTGTCGGTGAGGTCCGTGGCCCTGAAGCCGCAACCCTACTGACGGCAATGAACACGGGTCACGATGGATCCTGTGGAAGCCTGCACTCCAACACGGCTGCTGAGACGGTTACTCGTCTCACCAGTGCACCGATGAACGTCCCTCCGATTATGTTGACCGGACTTGACCTCATCATTATGCAGAGTCGCGTTCACAAAGGCGGCAAGACGTTGCGCCGAATCACTGAGGTTGCTGAAATTTCTGGAATGGAAGGCAACAAACCCCGACTGAATCCGATTTGGAAGTATGATCCTGCGGGGGATGCGATTGTTGAAACAGGTGTTCCAAGCAAATTCAGAGAGACACTCTGTGCATCCGCGGGTATTCGCGCATCAGACTTTGAAGCCGCCATTCAGATGCGCGAACAAATCCTACTCGACCTACAATCGCAAGGTGTTCGTAGCATTGAACAGGTCACGAAAGTCTTCCAGTCGTACTATTCAGCCAATCGCTGATTATTCACCGGCTTCAGCATCAGTTCCACGGGAAAGGCGACTCAACAGTTCATCCGCTTGGTCGAGTTTTCCACGGACACGACCAATGCTGGAGGCCTCAACCGCTTGCTCTGCATCATCGGCTGAAACTCCGTGTGCCACACTGTCTTCGGTCGGTGCACTTCGCCCCATATCCACGAGTAAATCACGCAGTGAATCCACGACGTCTGAGACTTTGTCCGGGTCCAGAGAGATGGATGTAGGCAGCCCAGGCACCTCTTCGGAATCGATTTATGCCATCGCTGCGGCTAGGACGCCTGCCGCTGCAATCGCCCGAGGTCGCACCTCTGGATGACCCACATCCCAACCTCTGCGCTCTAGGAAGCGTACAAGCAATGCATGTTCGACCGGTCCGAATTGACCTTCAGCCCGACGGACCAACGTCTCAACAATGCGTTCAAAATTCTCTATTTGTTCTTCAAATCGTTGCAATGTCCGCATCGCATCACTGGAGAGGTCCTGTGTGCCTCGGTAGAGAACTTCCATGGCGCGTTGACGGCGGGCTGTAACCGGGTCCAAATCTTCCTCAGCTTCTCGAAGACTCATTTGCAAATCGAACAGTCCATGGACGCGTCCACTAATGCCAGGTAGATCCAAATCAAGTCCGGCTTCTGCTGCGGCCGCTTCAAAGCGGACACGAGCCAAGGCGATGTCGGCACCGTCCGCATCCAGTATCCCTTCCAACGCGTCGAGCAAACCGGGCCTGCATTCTTCCAGCCTTCTCAGCGCCTTTCGCTCTCTCCAAGAGCCTGGGACCTGTGCACTCGCGTCACTCTCGGCATCTCTTCGATTGGCCATGGCTGTGATTTCCGCCAATATTCGATTGCGGACCATGGCGTGTGACACTTGGAATCCTTGTCCGCCGAGATCCTCTACGAATGCCGTGACATCATTCGCATCATGTTCTCGACTGATGAGGAGGAATTCGCGGATGTGACTGTGTAACTCTGCCACCCGTGCCTCCAGTTCGATGATTGCAGACCCCGTTCCTTCGTCAATGGTCAGTTCGGAGGGCATCGAATCAACGACTCCTTCGTTTTCCTCGGGCCCGGGTTCGTCTGGCTCTTCAAGGACATCTGTCAATTCATCGACATCGACGGCGTCAATCGACGCCTGAATCATGGCGGCTAGTTCCGCAGCTTCATCGTCTTGAACAGGCGTTTCTTGTGTTGGTGTAGGTGTAGGTGTAGAGGGGACGACAGGGGCCGCTCGACCTCTTCGCAGACTCTTCTTGACTTTCCCCCAACCTCCTTCGTGGTTTGCAAGAACGCCGGCGACACGGGCAAACAACTGTTGTTTGCTTCCCGAACGTGGGAGTTCCAACGACTTGCACAGTTCATGTAACTGGTCACGGGTGGAATCAGCGATGGTCTCGGGATTGAGTTTCTTTGGATCGTGATTCAAATGCAACCACAATCGCTGCCTCTTCTCTTTGATTGAACCGGAGCGTTTGACGCCGAAGACTCCGAGCATCTCACCGAGTCTTTTGTTCGGCATTTCCTGCAATGAATCCCAAGACAGATCAATTTCAGATAGAGCCACTTGGTTGATGAGTCTGGCTCTCAATTGCTCGACATTCCCGGCCTTTGACATGCCATGGCCAATTGCCATTTCACGCAATTCATCCAGGCGGGCCGAATACAACTGTGACAACAGATTTTCATCGACCATTATCGACCCTCGCCAATCTTTGCGCTCCTCGGTGCCTGTATATGTTGCGCTTCAGGAACGGCCCTAAGGGCCGTCTTTGGACCTCACTGGAAAAGCCGTTACAAGTCGAGGAAGGAGGGCCTAGCAGGACCCAACCGAATATCTTCTGGATGTTCCGCAGTCACTGCTTTCAGCATCTCATTCCATTCTGCGACGAGCAATCGGGCATGCGTTGTTGCATCCTCCTTTGGGACCAGACGCTCCAACGATAGCGTCCTTTCCCCCTTTCGCCCGATGGTTTCAATGAGAAACTCGACCATGGATGCTGATTCGACAATTTCTCCTTCTGCATCTAGCAATGATTGCGAGCGGAGCAGGTCCTTTTCCGCTTCAGCCTGATTGAGCAATGAAGGGATTTGCCGATGCCGAACAATCATTCCGACACGATCAGCCATCTCCGGCTCGATTTGATCGAGAATTATCTGTTCACAACCCCATGCTGTCAATGATTCCGCATCACCAATTCGATCTGCTCGACCCTTGGGGAACCCTTTGCGTGAAATGAGCAGTGTCAGGCCGTGCAATGGACTCGGGAGAAATCTTGCGGCATCATCCCGTGCATCCGTCATCAACATGTGCCGACGACCTTCGATATCTGCAGCGGTGAACAAGTGTCGTTCACTCACATAACCTGTGATAATCTTCGTTGCACGCAGATTTTCCATCCACTCCTGGAGAGCGAGTCCGGATTCAGGGGGTTCGCTGCGCTCAGTTAGGTCTGCAAATGCATTGGGATCCAAGATTCTGAAATCAGGTCGATAGCGTCGCAATTGGCGCCTTTGAAGTCGATTCTTTGCAAGAATAATCGATTTATGTGGCAAATATCCCAGTCGATCATCTGCGACGAGAATGTGATTTTCATCGCGTCGTGGGAGTGCTGCCGCAACCATGGTCTCAGGAGCCCCCTTGCAGAGATACCATGTCATCGCAGATATCGCCAATAGATCCACATCCCCCTCCGCAAGCAATTGAAGGGCAGAGGCCAACTCTTCATCAAACTCGATATCGATTTCAAAACCTTCCAGTGGCTGTGTTTCAATCCATTTTCGAACATGAACTGGGGTGGAATCTTCCTCGTTCCCGAGACAAATGAGACGAATCTGTTCAGGTTCTGCTTCCGCTCCCATATTCATCCCGCCGATGGCAGACACGTAACGTGCCCGGCTTGCGGCGGCAGCCACCTGTTGATATAGGCACCCCTCGTCGAAGGTTCGATGGCGGAAAATCTGCTTGAGAATTCACTTCTCATCGAATGTCGCGATTCGGTCGACTCCGCCATCGAGTCCCTCGTTGACTCTTCGATGAATGGGCCGTACGCTCCTGCCATGGATCTCGCGAAGGAAATCTTACTCGCTGGTGGCAAAAGCATCCGCCCCGTTCTAACCGTTCTCGCCTATGATTTGGCTGGAGGAGCAAACAGAGACGAGGTGATGGATTTCGCAGTTTCAACCGAACTTATCCACAC
>JAKUOE010000038.1 GCA_022449845.1 Candidatus Thalassarchaeum sp. | reverse complement strand
GCTGTTTATGGTTCATCTCGAACCGCTGGGATGAGACTTGAGGAACTAAAATGGCATCTGCCCGAACCTCGGCCCAACATTCCTTCGATTGCTATACGCAGCATGGATTCACTCTTGGATGATGTCGCTGACTTCGAAGTCGTGTTCAGCGCTTTGCCTTCAGAAGTGGCGATTACTGTTGAGAAGCCTCTAGCCGAAGCAGGACTGTTTGTATTCAGCAATGCCAGCACGCACAGGATGGATGAGGAGGTCCCGCTGATTGTAGCCGACCTCAATCCACATCATCTCCTGCCATTGTGTGCGGAGCAGACGCCAAACGGATTTCTGGCCTGTAGCACCAACTGTACAGTCGTCCCGGCTGCTCTGGCCCTCAAACCCCTATGGGATTTCATCGGGCTAGATCGAGTCACCATTTCAACCGAGCAATCTCTCTCAGGAGGGGGGATTGAACTCCTGAACACCTATCGAGAAACAGGAGAACATCCAACTGACATTCCAGGTGAAGCTGAGAAAATCCATGAAGAATGTCGGAGTCTGCTCGGACGTGTACATGAGAACGGAGTGAGACTGGCCAACCTTCCCGTAAAAGTCAGTGTTCGGCGTGTTGAACGCGAATACGGTCACATTGTCAATGTCGAAGCAGAACTCCATTTTGAGAAGGGCGAGGAGGAGGTGCGTGAATGGATGGAAAATTACCGCTCACGCCCACAGGCTTTGGAGTTGCCATCCGCTCCATCTTCTCCATTCATCTTCGTCGATGAACTCATCCCTGAATCCATAGGCAATCCTGCTGAGGACCTGAAGGCGGGTATGGTCGTACGAATCAACGACTTCTCAGTCAGCAAGAAGATGGTGGCCTTCAGAGCATGGTCAGCGAACACGATTCGAGGGGCTGCTGGTGGAACTGTGCTGCTGGCCGAGTTGGCTCTGGCTGAGGGGATGCTGGGCGAATAGGGGGCATCCTCAAGTTCTCGATGGACTGACGATGCGGTATGGGCGAGGTTGAAATCGTCGAATCTGGGTCCCTGAATGGGCTCACGGTGGGCTGGGACCAATATGGACCTCGGACCCGCATCATGATGCTCGGCGCTCGAGCGGACCGGCAGGCTCTGCGAAATCATGGACGAACTGTTGCCATCGAGGAATCGGCAGTGGCTATCTTCCATCGGCCTCGGGCTGAGCGGAGCGAAATCGAAGCGCAGGGTTTGGATCATTCAGTCGCATCATTCCAATTTGTCGATGTAGCAATGGCCGATCTAGGACGATGGATGCAACCCCTGATTGGGCAAGGCTGGACCCGCGCAGAGGTCGAGATTGTACCGTCGGATGGAGCGGCATTCGATGATGAGACATGGGCCTGTTTCCATCATCCAGCAATCCCTCTGCCTGAAAAAATACCACTGACTGAATCGCCAGCTTCTATGTCACGCAAAGCCTTCGTGACCCACCCCGGACCTATCCTCGATGAAGCATCGGACTCCGCAATGGAGGATTTAGCAGCCTCAATGGTCAGTGAGATTACCCAATCCACCGAAGAAGAGGTGGATGTGGAACCTGAGCAGACGGAGGAGGAAGTGGAACCAGAGGTTGAACCGGAACCCGAAGTGAAGGCTGAACCCATTCCAATGGACGAAGAGGATTTACCACCAGTTACAGAACCTCAACCAGAATCACCACTTGAGGCTGAAATGCGTCAAGTCATCTCGTTACTGGTCGCTGGAGGCCAGGAAATGGGGGACATCATGGAACACCCTGAGTTTGTTGAAGTTAGCGAGCGGGCGGCCGCTGCAGGCGTTGACGTGTGGGGAATGTTCGTACGCTTATCTGAAGAATCGTGAGTGTGAGCGGAGCCACCTTCATAGGGGGCCGATGTAACGGCGACCTGATTCACATGGTCTTCTGCACAGATTGCGCGCAGCAGCAAGAAGATGACCAGAAGTTCTGCCGGTTCTGTGGAGAGAGATTGCCTGGAGCCGCCCTGGTGCAACAATTGCGACAAGAAGCCGCCAATATCAAGGCTCAGAAGACCGGGGAGGTTACTCAGACACAGCAGTCCAATCTCGCCACTCTGAAGGCCATCGAACTCGCCAGACAACAGAGTTCCAACAGTCAGTCTTGATGGGCTGGACCAGCACCGGTTCATCCATGCGCCTACGTCAACTCGCGATGGCGCTGTCCAAATTGCCTCCTCATCCACAACGTGATGTGGCACTTGAGCAATATGCCACAGAAGGAGATTTTGCTGCTCGCTGGATTGCAGAGATGGTTGAACGAGGGGATCTCAACGAGGATACGCGGGTCGTCGACTTGGGGGCAGGTAACGGAATCCTAGGCATCGGGTGTCTGCTGGCCGGTGCCGCTTCGGCGCTTCTCGTGGAAATAGATGAACAGTGTCAACACGAATATGAGGGCGTCGAGTGGTTGATTGGAGACATTGGTATGTGGAGTGGAGATGATGTCGATTTGGTCGTCATGAATCCTCCATGGGGAGTGCAAACGGCAATGGCGGACCGTCCCTTTCTGAAAGCCGCATTTAGTTCCAAAGCGAAGGTGGTTCACCTCTTGCATTCGGCCAAAGCGAAGCACATCGAATCAATGGCTGAATCCTTTGATTGGAAGGCTGAAACAGTCCTCAGTGGGTCGTTTAGACTCCCCGCACAATTTGAACACCATCGTTCCAATGAAGGGCGGACTGAAGTGGTGGTCTGGCGCTTCTCTCGCAACTGAAGCCGGGCGGCGGCTTCAAATGGGGGACGCCGGTCGCCGCACTGTGCGAAGCGGTCCCCCTGTAGGGGACCGATAGGCGATAGGAGCGTGAAGCGAGATGACCTCTCCCGCAAATGTGGGATCATTTGTTGTGCCCGGCACAACTCTAGAAAGAAACGAAGATGACAGCCTTGGCCGCGGAGTGGCTGAGTCGAAGAGTGGTGTGGTCGCAACAGTTGTTGGGACTCTGAACCGGGAGGATGGTGTCCTTTTCGTCGAACAGAGAACTGATCCGATTCGAGAGATTGAAGTCGGAGATGTTGTCATCGGCGAGGTCAACCGAATCAATCCTAAAACTGCAGAAATTAAGATTCTGCATGTCGAGGGGAAGCCGGTCAGAACACTCCCTGCGACCCACCTCTTCGCCGATATCTTCGTCGCCAAAATTGTCGACAAATTCATGCCGAGCCCCGGTGACGCAATGAAGAAGAGAGATCTGATTCGGGCCAAGATTGAGCAATTGACGCCGATGCTACGAGCCGAATGTCCGTCACACGACGATCTCGGCATCATCCGAGCAATCTGCCCAGCCTGTGGGGAAAGTCTCGTCACATCGAGCAAGCAGCCTGACGTAAACGTCGCTTGCGAACGTTGCGATTATGTCGGCTTCCGTGCTCTGTCCAATGGCTTTGGACATGGCTACGAGATTCCTACAGACAGTACGATTTCGAAACTCAATCGAGATGGGGAACGCTGGGCGGACGCATCGAAGGCATTCATTTCAAAGGATGGGGAAAGACCCTATCTTTCACCTCTATCCGATCACCGTCGAGGTAGCGTCCATTCTACACCAAAGGATGTTGCAAAATTCCTCGGAGGATTGCAGCAAGGTGGCGGTCGCGGTGGCGGTCGCGGCGGTGGAGGACAACGTCCGCGTCGAGAGATGCATGCTGCGAAATGCACCATGTGTGGAACCGATTCGAAATTACCATTCCAACCAACGCCAGGTATCCCCGCTCGTTGTTCACCTTGCAAAGAGAAGGTCGACAATGGCGATGCATCGAAAGAAGAATTGTCAGCAGAACGAGAGGTTCTCAACAAGGCGCGTGAAGCTGCAAAGGCAACCATGGGCATGAAACTCTTCGTCGGAGGCGTACCCTACTCAGCTACAGAGGAACAATTGACTGAGATTTTCGCAGCACATGGCGAACTCAAGGAAGTTCATCTCGTCACCGACAAGGAAACCGGGAACAGCAAGGGCTTCGCTTTCGTGACATACAAATCACACAAAGAAGGTGCGGCGGCCATTGAAGCACTCAAAGGAACCCAAATGGACGGTCGGAGACTGAACATTCAGGAATCCAAGCCGAAGGAAGGGCGAGGGGGTCGCGGGGGCGGCGGTCGTCGGCAGAAGGATCGAGGTAGAGGGCGTCGTGATCGCCGCTGAGGTGATTTTCTGGCCTGGTTGGTCATCGACGGATATGAAGACGAACCCGCCGCTTTTGGTGTCCCACCGTATGTCGGTTTCCACGTTCGTTATGTCTGCGGCGTCCTAGAGAATAGTAGCATTGAATACGACTACATCACCATTGATCAATGGCGGCTGGGAAAACGACCGAACCTCGCTGAGTTAGAGGGGGTCGTCCTGATTGCAGGCGCGGTCGTACCCGGGAAATATCTTCGAGGTACACCCATCAGTCTTCGAGAAACGGATGCTTTGGTCAAGACGCTACCCCATAATGTTCCCTTCTTTGCCGGAGGTTGGGCGATTCGTGGCTGGAAGCAGCAGGGATGGCAACCTCTACGAAAGGATCTGTTCCTCTGTGTTCAAGACACGGATGCTACGCTCTCATGGTATCTATCAACGGGTGAGATGCGGCATCAACGACGCACAGATGTCGAATGGACCGCGTGGGCACAAGCTGGTGCAATCTCCAAGGCCGTGACCCAACATCCAGATTTGGAAGGACCGCTGACCTACGAGGTTGAGGTCTACCAAGGATGTGTACGATACAAGCGTGGATGTAAATTCTGTATCGAGCCCAAGAAAGGGGTCCCAATCTGGCGAACACCTCACGATGTCATCACTGAGGTCACACGGGCACTTGACAAGGGAGTCAGGCACATTCGACTCGGTGGGATGACTGATGTCTACACATACATGGCTGAAGGGGTCGTCGAATTGGAATATCCAATTCCTGACCCAGAACCATTGACGGAACTGCTGCGTGGTCTGCGAGAGGATGAACGACTCGAGACGTTGCATGTAGACAACGCCAATCCATCAATCATTGCAGAAAATCTGGAGCCAGCGACGGAAATCACGAAAATGTTGGTGGAAACCCTATCCGATGGATCGGTTCTATCGTTCGGTCTTGAATCGGCAGACCCTGCCGTCCACGAAGCGAATTGGCTGAATTGTGATGCAGATCAACTGAAGACCGCAATACGACACATCAACCAGTATGGAAGAGAACGGGGTGAGAGAGGATTGCCGAAACTCCTGCCTGGACTCAATTTCATCGCTGGCCTCAATGGAGAGACTGCGGCAACCTACCAGATGAACAAAGATCTGCTCTCATCGATTCGAAATGAAGGGTTGTGGCTTCGGAGAATCAACATCCGTCAGGTCGAAGGCGAAGGATTCCAAGAAATTCCCACTGAACATTTCTCAGATTTCAAGAACTGGACTCGGGAGGAAGTCGATTCACCACTGTTGACTGAATTGTTCCCAACGGGGCAATTGTTGAAGGATGTCACTTGGGAGGCACATGATGGACGAATCCGATTACCAGCGCATCTTGAAGAGAGTCATCGTGACCCCGAAATTCATGGAAAAGGGGGGATTACATTCGGGCGACAGATTGGAGCCTATCCTATTCTGATTGGGGTGCCATATCTGATTCCTCTTGAGACACAAGGCGATATCATCGTCACAGGTCACGGGGCGCGCTCGATTACAGGAATCGAGGCGAATCTGAACATGAACACCGTCAACCAAAAGCAACTCGTCGCCATCCCTGGAATCGGCGAGAAATCAGCATGGAATCTCATCTCTACACGGGTCAAAGAAGCCCGGAACGAAAGGAGGTTCGGTAGCGTAGAAGCATGGTTTGAGGCATCAGATGTGGAATTGCCGCCGCTCGCTACACGGATACTGGGGGTGTGAAGATGGCCCGAGAACTGATTCGACTCGAGGATGTGCATCGCGCCTTCGGTGCTGTCAAGGTTCTCGATGGAGTGAACCTGAGAATCGACGAAGGGGATCGCATCGGTGTGGTCGGCCACAACGGTGCCGGCAAGACGACGTTGCTACGAACCATCTCTGACCAAGAACAGGATATCGGGGACATCGCCTTTGCGCCTGGTCTTAGAATCGCCTATCTCACACAAATTCGCGACATCGATGAGGACGCGACGCTTGAGCAGGAATTGAATCGACGAGGACACCAATTCAAAGAATTGGAGGAAGAAATCGCCAGCATCGAAGCGCAGATGGCTGATCCGACATTCTACGAAGGAGATTGGCAACCCGTACTCGACAGATATTCGGAATTACAAGCACTCTCGGCCCGTTCAGGTGGGACTGATGTTGCAGGTCATGCGAAAAACATCCTGGACGCACTGGAACTCGGTCATCATCCTCTGGACATGACATTGTCCAAACTCTCTGGAGGTGAACGGGCCAAGGTCGCTCTCGCACGCCAATTGGTCGGCTTGGGTGAAATTGATGTGTTATTTCTCGATGAACCAACGAATCACCTCGATTTGCCCACGTTACAATGGTTGGAATTGTTCCTAGCCGAATTCCAAGGTGCACAATTAATCGTCAGTCACGACCGATACTTCCTCGACAGAATCTGCACCCACGTTCTCGAGATTCACGATGGCCATACACGAGGATACGCGGGAAATTATACGGCATATCTTCAACAGAAGGAACTCTTCCTACAAACACTCGCTGATCGAATCGACAAGTGTGAGAAGGAAATCAAACGATTGACTGGAGCCCTACAATCGATGAAAAGGGCGAACAAATATGACAAGTCAATTTCACAAAAACATCACATGTTATCTCGTTCACAAAGAGAACTCAAGTGGCTGAAGACACTGAAGCCGACTGAGAGGAGAGGGTTGCAATTCGATTTGCAGTCGACAGAAAAATCCAGCCTCGATGTTCTGGACTTCAGAGATGCTTCACTCAAATTTGAGGGGTTGCCGAACCCGATTCTCAACAAAGTGGAAATCGGGGTTCGAAGAGGACAAAAAATCGGAATCGTGGGGGCGAACGGAGCAGGCAAAACAACGCTTCTCAGAATTATCAATGGAGAGGTGGACTTGGATGAGGGGGAGATCGATGTTCGACCGGGTGTCGAAATTGGATACTTCCACCAAGATCATCGAACACTAGATTTCGACCTCACACCTGTCGAACAAGTCCAGAAACTCAAGCCACGGATGGATTACGGGGACATTCGGGCCATGTTGGGACAATTCCAGTTCACCAAAGAAATGGTCGCGACACCACTCAAGAAACTCAGTGGTGGCGAGCGCGCACGGATTGCAATGCTGAAACTGCTATTGGAAGACAACAACATGCTACTATTGGATGAACCGACCAACCATTTGGATACCGATGCCAAAGAGGCGTTGGAAGAGACACTCAAGAATTACGATGGTGGGATTCTAACAGTCAGTCACGATCGATGGTTCCTCGATGAAGTCTGCGATACAATCTGGGAATTGCCAGGAGATGGAACCATCCACATCCACCCCGGTAACTACTCGGACTACCTGCGTCGAAAGACCAAGGCGTGAGACGGATGCAGGCGGTCAGAGAGGCGGCGGAAATCCTGCGTGATGACGCCACGGCATTGATGCCTACGCTGCTCAAGGATTGCCAACAAATCGATTGGATTTACAATCCGCTTGAATACGCATGGGCTCCCCATGAGGAATGGATTCGACGCTTCGCTGGGAATGGTGCTAAGACCCTGCAGGTCGGCATGAATCCAGGGCATGGAATGGGCAATACTGGTGTACCATTCGGGTGCCCTGAACAGGTTCGAGATTTTCTGAAGATTAGAGATTTGGAAGTTCATCATCCATCTCCTGCGCACCCAAAGAGAGTGGTTCACGGACTGGAATGTCCGAAACCGGAAGTCAGTGGGCGAAGAATCTGGTCGTTCCTCGCAACCCACTACGACTCTCCAGAAGCGGTGAGTGAAGACATCTACATCGTCAACCATTGTCCACTTTGGATGTTCAATCAGGCCGGACAAAACATCACCCCTGACAAGTTGACTGGGGCGGCAGCTCGCCAATTGAAAAAAATCTGCGACCAACACCTGCGAACAGTGGTATCAGAAATGGGTATCACCCGAGTCATCGGAGTCGGTCGATACGCCCAGCGTCAAGCAGCAGAATTGTTCGACGAGATTGAGGTAGATTGGGTGCCACATCCCAGTCCTGCATCCCCCTTCGCCAACCGCAATGGAGGCGCGGATTGGAGGGCGGCTTTCGCTACAGCACTCGGATTGTAATCGCTCAATACGTCGGGGAGAATGTTAAGTGAGGTCATCCGGCCTACAAGAATCGATGATAACCCCGCAGTACCTGTTCGAGAATGCCGAAAAATACGGTGATATGCCAGCGATGTCAACCAGAAAGGGCGAAGCCCAGCGAGGCGTCCCTTGGGAATGGAACACCGATACATGGTCAGATGTCCTGGCCAAGACGCTGGCCATCGCCAAATCACTTCATGCAATGGGCTATGAAAAGCACGACAAACTCAGTATTTACTCATACAATCGACCAGAGTGGTTTCTGCTTTATGCTGCTTCACAGATGCTGAATGGTGTCGCTGTTGGTGTATACCACACCTGTTCACCCGAAGAGGTTGAATGGGTTGTTGGCAACTCGGAATCAAAGTTTGTTTTCGTTGGAACCAACCCGCAGAGTGGAGGGGATTCCGCAAAGATGCCAAACACTCGCATGGACAAAATCATGGGCAATCTCCCACTGATTCAGAACGCCATCGTCCTCGATGATTCTGGATCGATGAAGCAGGAAAATGCCATGACATGGGCAGATTTCTTGGCGGCTGGAGACGGCGTCGATGAAGGTGTCATCAAAGAGCGGATGAGTGGAGTCTCACCCCACGATACCTGTGCCCTCATCTACACTTCAGGAACCACAGGCAACCCAAAAGGTGTCGAATTGACCTATGACAACTTCACCTTTGAATTGGATTGCATCGAGGAAGTCATTCGATTCACACCCGGCGATTGCTATGTTTCATGGCTCCCTCTAGCCCACGTTTTCGGCCAGGTTGCCGACAATCACTTGTGGGCGCGTGATGCCTTGCATCTACACGTGGTTGACAATGCTCTGCACGCCGTTGATTACGCCAAGAAGGTGCAGCCCGCACTGTTCATCGGCGTCCCGCGAATTTATGAGAAGGTTTACTCCAATCTCAAGAGCACCATGGACTCCAAGGCGATCATTCGAATTGGACTCAATATTCCGATTCTGAAGAAGGTCCTACAGAAGGCTGTCAAGAAGAAGATTGGAATGGTGAATTGCAAGTATGCAATCACCGGCGCTGCTCCAATCAACCCGGATATCCTGCGATTGTTCCACAAGGTCGGAGTGCCGCTATACGAAGGGTATGGAATGACAGAAACTACCGCGGGTGCTTCAATCAATTACAAGGGCAACGTGAAGATTGGTTCTGTCGGTCGAACGCTGCCTGGTGGCACCGAACTCAAGACGGATACGGACGGTGAAATCATGTTCCGTGGCCGCCACGTCATGAAGGGGTACTACAACAATCCCGAAGCGACCGCTGAGGTCATGGATGGTGAATGGCTTCGATCTGGTGACATCGGTAAGATTGATTCAGATGGATTCGTAACCATTACTGGACGAAAGAAGGAACTCTACGTCAGTTCAGGTGGAAAGAACATCGCCCCACTCGTGATTGAGGAGACGATGAAAGCGATTCCTCTGGTCTCACAGTGCTTCTTGGTCGGCGATGGAAGAAAATTCTGCAGTGCATTGCTGACCCTAGATGTGTCAGCCATACTGCGTGACAAATTCGGCATGGATGGTGCGCACCTACCCAAGGACCCAGCCAAGCAAATTGCACTGTTGAACGAGCAAGGACACCAACTTTCAGAATACACAGATAGTGCAGATATTCATGCTGAAATCGAAGCCCAAGTGATGGAACTGAACAAGCAATTTGCTCCACCAGAACAAATCAAGAAGTTCACAATTCTACCCCGCGACTTGACCGTGGACGATGGGGAATTGACGCCTACACTGAAGATTCGGCGCATCCAGATTCGTGAGAACTGGACGGATGAAATCGAGCAAATGTACGCCTGAGGGGAAATCCTCGCACGTACGCGCGGCGGCCTTCGGCCGCCGCCGATGGGCTCAAACGCTGCCTAGACCTCGCATTCCCATGGCGAGTGGAGCCTCTGCACCGGCCGCAGACGATGCGAGTAGTGCCTTTGACGCTGCGGGAATTCCACTGCGAGTGGTCACCGCGGCATCACTGTTCGATGGGCATGACGCAGCCATCAACGTCATGCGACGCTTGATTCAAGCTGCAGGTTGTGAGGTGATTCATCTCGGTCATGATCGAAGCGCACTTGATGTTGTCAAAGCCGCCATCGAGGAAGATGCACACGCAATTGCACTCACTTCGTATCAGGGCGGCCATATGGAATATTTCACCTACATTCGTGAACTACTGAATGCGGCTGGAAGAGAAGATGTTCGAATCTTCGGAGGCGGTGGTGGCACCATTACACCCCCTGAGATTCGGGATTTACACGCCGCGGGAATCACCCGAATCTATTCACCAGATGATGGGAGAGAGATGGGGCTTCTTGGGATGATTGACGATTTAGTTCAACAAGCCAGTGAATGCAATCTACTCGCTGAAGACATCGGATTGAATGGACCCGTGACACCGGAACAAAGAGAAAAGGTGGCTCGACTCATCTCGATTGCTGAGAATGCAGACCCCGTAACCTTCGCTCAGACACTCAAAGTGGCTCGCAGTCGTCCGATGGAGGACCGTGTTCCTGTGATTGGATTCACTGGTACAGGGGGTGCTGGAAAATCAAGTCTCCTCGATGAACTGATGCGTCGAATTACGACGCAAAACCCTCAACTCAATGTCGCAATGCTGTGCACAGATCCAACGCGAAAGCGAACCGGAGGGGCGCTTCTCGGCGATCGAATTCGCATGAACACACTAGCCAGTGCTCGACTGTTCATGCGAAGTCTCGCCAGTCGTTCAAGCGGCAAGGAACTGTCTGAGAAAACACGGGAGGCCATCGAGGTCTGGCAAGCGGTTGGATACGACCTCATCTTCGTCGAGACCAGTGGAATCGGTCAAGGTAGTGACGCCATTCGAGATGTCAGCGATGTCAGCCTGTATGTGATGACCAGTGAGTTTGGAGCGCACACTCA
>JAKUOE010000037.1 GCA_022449845.1 Candidatus Thalassarchaeum sp. | reverse complement strand
TTGGCCTCCTTCAAACCCAGCCCGGTAATCGCCACGAATTTCATTATCGACGGAGAACATTACATCGTTCCATTCGCCCTAGAGGAGCCATCGGTGGTGGCTCCGGCAAGCAATATGGCAAAACGGTGTCATGCAACAGGAGGATTCACTTCCAATAATACAGACCCCATCATGATTGGACAGATTCAGATTGTGGGCTGTGAGGATGCTTTTGGGGCGAAAAAGGCCCTTCTAGAAGCCAAAGATGGTCTCGTGGCAGCCTGCAACGAAGTGGATCCCATATTGGTGAAATTCGGCGGTGGCTGCAAGGACCTTGAGGCCCGAGTCATCGATACACAGTCCGGACCCATGGTGATTGCACACATTCTCGTCGATTGTCGAGATGCAATGGGGGCAAATGCAGTCAATACCATGGCCGAAACCATCGCACCCCGAGTTGAGGCGATTACCGGAGGAACCGTGATTCTGAGGATTATCAGCAATCTGGCCGTACATCGACTGGCACGGGTCAGTGCAACCTTCACACCCGTAGAGATGTCTGACGCCGGGGATGCCGCCCAAGGTGCAGAGGTCATCGAGGGTATCTTGCAAGCATACCATTTTGCTGCGGCAGACCCATTCCGTGCGACCACACACAACAAAGGAATCATGAATGCAATCTCACCGATTGGTGTTGCATGTGGGCAAGATTGGAGGGCCATAGAATCAGGAGCACATTCCTATGCATCGTACGAGCGGACATATGGATCACTGACCCACTGGGAGAAAGATGCTGAAGGTAATCTCGTCGGTTCAATCGAATTGCCCATGCCGGTGGGTTTGGTTGGAGGTGCTGTGCGCGTCCATCCCGTAGCCAAAGCCAACGTGGCAATCATGGGAGCCAGGACTGCGGATGATTTGTCCAAAGTGATGGCTGCAGCCGGTTTGGCGCAGAATCTTGGTGCTTTGAGGGCTCTTGCAACAGTTGGTATCCAAGCAGGACACATGAAACTCCATTCTCGGAACATGGCTGTGACCGCTGGAGCAGAGGACCACGAAGTCGATGCAGTGGTTGAGATGATTCAAGCCAGTGGTGAGAGAATCACGGCCGCAGCAATCGAAAATGCACTAAATGTTCTGAGAGAGGGTTGAGTCACTCTTCATCATCTTCGATGATTTCCGCACTTGACTCATCCCAGTCTTCACTGACAGGGACTTCCGGAGCATCTTGAATCTCTTCGGCCCCATCTCCTAGACTGGCAGCCAATTCGGCACCATCCATTCCCATCTTTGCAGCGTGTTCACGGAACCATTTTCGGACCTTCTTCGATTCAGCATATGGGCACCCAAACATCTCTGCAAAACGACGAGTGGTCGTCAGGCGTCTCGAAAGGCCATCTCGACGTCTGTCAATCAAACCAAGATGGGCGAGGTCCCGGACGTGTTCGTAGGCCCGCTGGCCAATCATATCCACCAACTGACTCTGTGCCATCGGTTGATGATAAGCGATTAGAGCCGCAGCTGCAAGCAATCGCTGAGGAATCTCTGTTCGGAAGGAAGAAGGCATGTGATCGGCAAGTTTGGGTTTCACTTCCATGACCCAGCGACCACTGACGCTTGTCAATTGTAGCGCTCCACCTGGCCGGCGTTTCATCGTGTGCTGAAGTGATTCAAGATTGGAGAGAACCTCGCTGTGGGTCGCTTCCATCGATTCAGCCAACTCCTCAACAGAAAGGGAGCGCCCGGCCCCGAAGAGAACGCCTTCAAGGATGGTGCGAATATCGATTTCACTCAACGAGGACACCTCCGTCCTCTCGGTGAGATCCGATACCAAGTTCATCGGCGATACTGGTGAAATCATCCATTTTCGGCCACTTGTCCTGCAAGAAAATCTCGCCATGAGGAGTCTCCATCTGCCAGAGGTCGGTGAAACCACGATGGGTGAGGAAGAGTGCGGAGACAAACCCGGCGACTTGGCCCTCGACCTCGGCCTCCTCTAGTTCCCAACCTTGGGCAGCAGAATGTTCAGCCAATTTCTCTGAAACCTGTTCAAGAGTGACTGGAGCCCCTTCGGGGCTAGCGGCCCGAAGTGCCTCCCAGCACCGACGAATGTCTTCTTCGAGGTCTTCCTTGTGCATTCTAGTCGTCACATTGGACATCCAGTCGGAGACTTCGGCAGCGTGTTTGATTCGATTGGCTTCACGAATACGGCGTTCCTCTGCCTCGACGTGAGCACCTTGTAGTGACATCAGTAATTCGGCCAAGGTCACTGGGCGACCTTCATCTCGTTTGATGCGACCTTCGAGGAGATCGGGGAGAGTGTGAGTGGTCTGGCCAGTGATGATACCCACACTGAAATTGTATTCCTCATCCTCAAATTCAGTCTGCCATCCTTCCATGGCCCAGGGGTCATCTTCCCATTCCTCGTCAGCGCGTTCAGCACGGTCGAGGAGAGTTGATGCTTGGCCGTGGAGAATCTGCCACGCCATTCGAATCAAACGGCCACAGGTCGGAAGGTCGACGTTTTCAGCATTCTTTGTTCGCTCATTGAATTGCTGGATGAATGCAGATAAATCGACGTCCCATGGGTCTAAACTCGCATCACCAAACATCTGGAAAACAAGGGCTACAGAACGATCGAAGGGGTCGATGAGACTCTGATGCTCTGCACTTTCAAGATCTGCGATTTCGATTAAGCGATCGATGTATTGATGCTTGTCGAGATTGGTATCGTCCTGTTCACCAAGCAACTGCTTGATGATGGTGGCCTGCATATCACGAGTCTCAAGCAAGGACATGGGAATCACTCCTGTTCCTCAACTTCTGGAGCAGTGACTTCTTCGGCCTCGGACTCTGCTTCTGCTTGTTCTTCGGCCTCAGCGGCCTCGACCTTTTGCTCCCACTCCATTCTCTCGTCCATGTCTTCCTTGTCATCGGCCGCACGGTCGGCGAGTGAGGTAATGGTCACATCTGGCCCATCAGATTCGGTAATCTCAGGACCTTCTGTTTCACCCTCATCCGATTCAGATGTAGCGTCAAGAAGTGTTCCGCCAAGACTAGCCGGAGCTGACAATTCCTCAGGTGCTGAATCCATCTTTGATGGATCTGGGAGGTTCTTGGTGAGTTCGGCTTTCTTCAGAAGAGAGGCTTCTGCTGCTTTGAGTTCGGCCTCTGCGGCCTCACCCAACTCGATTGCCTGGTCGCGGTCAAAGTCAGTGATACGGCGACTGCAGCCATCTCCAGCGTGTGTAATCCCAATGTGATGGTCGGCCAATTGTAGGCTGACCTTACGCAGTGTGACCATGATGAATTGGGCACGCTGACTACGCAGACGGCAAAGACTCGCAATCAACTCTGCGTTGAAGGCATCGAGATTCTGGTCGACTTCGTCGAAATAGTAGAATGGACTGGGTTCGTAATCTTGGATTGCGAAAATCAACGCCAATGCGGCCATCGATTTCTCGCCACCCGACAGAAGGCTGAGTTTGCTCTTGCTGGATTTGCCCTTGGGTTGACACAACATCTCCAAGCCGCCCGTGAACGGGTCCTTCGGATTCTCAAGACGAAGTTCGGCCTTCCCTCCATCGGAAAGACGCTTGTAGACGCGCTTGAAATTCCCAGAAACAATCTCCAATACTGTCGTCAATCTGGATTTACGCTCACCTTCCAACTTCTCAGTCAATTCGATGAGATCGGTGCGGCGCTTTCGGAGGACTGCGGAATCATCGGTGATACGGCTGAGGCGTTCTTCGGCCTCATCGTACTGTTCGATGGAGAGCATGTTGACGTCGCCAAGGTTCCCGATTCGGCGCTCGATGTTGCGAACACTCGATTCGGCGTCGCCGACACTGGGGAGGTCAATGTCCTCAGAGAGTGGTTCGATATCTTGCGAGGCCATATCCTGAGTGAGTTCTTCCAATAGGCGGCGCTTGCCTTCAATCTCCTGTGAGAGTTCATCACAGCGATTGCGAAGTGATTCACGCGTAGCACTGTGCTGATCCAGGGCAGCCTTGATTCCAGCGCGATCCTCACGGAGTGACTTAGAACGTTCATTGAGTTCTCTGTGCTCTTCGGCGACTTGCTCGTGAGCTTCGCTCACTGTTGACAACTCGATGTTGAGAGTTTCAATCTCCGCATTGAGTTCCTCGATTCGAGATTCGGCCTTTTCCACAATTGTGGTCTGCTCTGCGGTTCGACGCTCAATCTCTTTCACATTTCGTTGCAACAGTTCAGTCTGTGCATTCCCTGTAGCGAGTTTGCCCTCCGCATCAATCTTGGCCTGCATTGCAGCGACGCGCAAGTCATCACTGGCTCGAAGACGTTCTGAAAGGTGCTCGGGTGAAGATGAGAGGAGGCTGTCTGAGGCTGTCTGCCGTGTTGCGACAGCGGTGTCGTATGCCTCTGTCGCGGCTTCAGATTTCTCCTGGGCCTTGCGATGTACATTCTTCGCCTCAGTGAGTTGAGCATTGCAAACTTTGACCTTGTCTTCAGCTGCTTCAAAATTCGTATTGGCTCGCTTCATGTCCTCCTGCCATGACCGAAGTCGTAGACTGGAATCGTCGCCACCAAGGTTGTTGATTCGTTCTCTGAGTCGATGTTGGTTCTGTCTTGACTCAGCGAGTGAGGCATTGACCGTGTCTGATAGTAACTCGAGACGGCTCAGTTCGGTTTCTGCCTGTTGAACGGCATTCATACCGGCAATATTGCCACCGAACTTTGGGCGTCGGCCGCGAACAGCACCGCCAACCATGGCCCCACTGGCCTCTGTGATGCTGCCATCAAGAGTCACCATTCGAACGCCACCCATGTGACGACGGGCAGTACCCATGTCTCGTACAATCAGCGTATCTCGAACGGAGTGCTTCACTGCAGACTCAATCGATTCATCGTAGTCAAGAAGATCAAAGGCAAATCCAACGACACCATCTTGGCGTGCGGTCATGACTGCCTTGCCACCAGGGCGACGGACTGTGAGTTTGTTCAATGGGAGGAATGTTGCGCGACCTGCCTGATTGTCTCGGAGCCACTTGATGCAGGTGGCGGCCGTCTCATCATCGCGGACGATGATACTGTTCATCCCGCCTCCCAAAGTAAAGGCGAGGGCTTCTTCGTGTTCTGAATCCTTGGGAGCACACAATTGTCCTAGTGGACCGAGAATTCCCTGAACTTGACCTGAGTCTTTCAATGACATAACGGCCGAGACCGCTTGAGCAAGCCCGGCTTTTGCACCAGACTTGTTCTCCATCTCACCCTGAGCTCGAGCCAGGGAACGTTCGGCCTCTCGGACTTGACGTTCTATGTCCTCGGTTTGATCCATCAATGTTCGCTCTTCCCTTTGGAGACGGGTCAGTTCCTCGGCCAATTGCCCACGATCATCCTCACCATTTTCGACTTGAAGGTCCTCACCAACGAGTTGGAGGTCATCCCGTGTCAATCGAGCGTCGGCGAGCGATTCTTCAAGTTCAGCGAGTCTTTCCTCGGCCATGGTGACCTGATTCAATGCTCTGTCAGACTCAAGTGACGCGGCCACACGGGATTCGTCGGCCTTGCTGACGGCTTCAGTTGCCTTTCCAAAGGCGCGATTGAGATCATGGGTCGCACGGTCGCCGCCTGAAATGGCATCTCGTGCAGCCTTTTCTTCGGCAGCCGCTGATTCCATGTCAGCATCTGCCTTGACCAGCGCCTCTTCAGCTTCAGATAGACCGATTTGATGTGCATCAAGCGCTTCCTGCGCACTGGTCTGTTCATTCGAAAGAACGGAAATCTCTTCTTGAGCCTCCTCGATGGTTTCCTCAGAATCTGAGATGCGGTCCTTGCGGGTTTCGACATCCACCTGCAATTTTCGAAGTCGTTCACCGAGGGCCTTACCATCGTCCCCAAGAACGGAATCGAGTTGGCGTTCAATATCAGCAATCTCATCATCGAGTTCGAGCAATTCCGCACTCGTCTCTCGAATGGAGTCAGAGAGTTCCTCAATCCGAGCCAGATAACCGGTTCGCTCGTCAGCAATCATCTGAATCTCGTTGAGACGTGATCGGTGGCGAGCGTGGACTGCTGTGATGCGAGCGTTCTCAAGAGCCTCGGCCAAATCGCGATACTTCATCGCTTGTTCTCGTTCTTTGCTGAGTGTCTTCAGACGAGTCTTGAGTTCATCCTCAAGCAGTGAGATTCTTTCGAGGTATTCTTCTGCCTTCTTTCGCTGCCGATCGGCACGTTTGATTTCATCATCATACGCGGTGACTCCTGCGACATCGTCGAGAACCTTGCGTCGTTCCCGGTTTGTCATGGTGGAAAGATTGGTGACGTCACCCTGAAGGACAATGTTGTAGCCATCCCCTCGAGCTCCAGCTTCGGTCAAGATGCGGCGAAATTCAGAACTGGTGGATGAACGTTCATTCAGATAGTAGGCAGTGACAGAGTCATTCTTTCGATTCAATTTGACTGTGCGGGTGAAGCGGACCTCATCAGCATCGACGCGGAGGCGGCGGTTGCCAGAGGTGTCCTTGGCGTTATCGAAGACGAGAGTGGCGGTGCAAGATCGGGCAGGCTTGTCCTTCTTCCCACCATTGAAAATCAAATCCTTGACATTCTGTGCTCGCAGACTCTTCGCACTTCGTGGACCGAGGACGAACTGAATCGCATCACCACAGTTGCTCTTACCACTTCCGTTCGGACCAGTAATGGCCGTGAAACCCAATTCATACGGGATTACGACCTCGCCCTTGAACGACTTGAAATTCTCTAACTCTATTGCCTTCAGAAACATCCCATCTCACCTGTTTGTGTATCGCAGAGATACACGTCGGAAGATGGAGGATTTTCCACCGACTATAAACACAACCCTTCGCGCACGCGAGAAGAGTCCGATTTTACACCAACATCAGAGGCGCCGTGATGCGTTTAGTTATCAGCCCAATGAACCGCTGAAATCACACTGGTTGCAACCTTCTCCGTTGCAGTAGTGACAGGTGCGACCCACGCTACCCCCCCAATTGTCATCCGTACTCACTTGGAAAGGATCTTCGAAGGCGTCCAGCATGAGGGCTCTTCGCAGGTCACCGACAGAGAAATCACCATCGAGATGACGCTCGGCTGGACCCAAGAAGCGGCGGGAACCCGAATCCCGTGTTCTAGAACCGCGACGTCCTCGTTTGCGCATCGAGCCCACGCCCATTGAAACGAGTAGGGCGACGAATAACAGAATGAGAGAGACACCATGAGGGAAATGGAAGCCAAAGAGTTCGCTAGCATCCAGGGGCTCTCCATTTTCCGTCAGCATTCCGAATAAATCTGCGACACCGACAAGAGCAATCAACATACCAAGGCGTTGGAAAGTCTTGCCTCGACGCTCAGCCCGACTGGGTTTGCGCTGGTTGGCGAATAATGAGCGGAGGGCACGCAATGTCAACATCGCACCGATAGACAAGAGGATGACATCAATGGGTTCCCACGTCCCCAACGGTTGAAGGCATTCAGAAAGACCAACACTGTTGAGATCGGCCTGAATCGCTGATTCACTGCAAACACCACTGAACACCATGGTCAGGACAAGTTTGTTCATTTCACCGCTACCCATCTGGTAGAAGCCGATATGGAGATTCCACAATGTGAGAACTGAGAGCAACAAGCCCACCGCGAGTTTCGCGACATGCTTCCCTCGACCCATGGTGTTCATTGTACACCGGGCGAGTATTATGACTATCGCCGGGTGTCCCCGGGCAGGGACACGTTGATTGCAAGAATGTGAACCACGGAATCACAAGGGTGAGCAAGGTTGGCGGACGTGGTCGTGGTCGGTTCGGGGATCGCAGGATTATTCGTGGCGACACGCTGTGCGAGAGCAGGATTATCAACGCTGGTCGTGACCAAGAAAAATCTAGCTGATTCGTCCACCAACTGGGCCCAAGGTGGAATTGCTGCAGCCATGTCAAACACGGACTTGGAGGCCCATATCAACGACACAATCGAAGCAGGATGTGGACTCAGTCAACCGGAAATCGTTGAAATGGTAGTGAGAGATGCAGCGAAAAGAATCGATGATTTGGTATCATCGGGCGTCAGATTCGATTCTAATGAAGATGGATTCGATTTGGCCATAGAAGGCGGACATTCCACTCGGAGAATCCTTCATGCAAAGGATGCGACTGGGGCAGAGATTGAGAGAGCTCTCATCGTAGAAGCTAGAGAATCACCCAATCTTGAATTATTGGAATCACACATGGCCGTTGATCTCATTCTCAAGGACCGAACGGCAGAAATCAAAGGTATTGCAGGCATCTGGGTTCTGACTCCCACGGGAGAGGTCCGTACAATTTCCACCCAAGCGGTCATCATCGCGACGGGAGGCGCGGGCCATATCTATCGGCAAACAACGAATCCTCCAGTGGCGACGGGGGACGGTATCGCCATGGCTCACAGAGCCGGTGCGAAGGTAAGGGACCTCGAGTTTGTGCAATTCCACCCCACTGCACTCGCTCTCCCTGGGGAAAGGCCCTTTCTCATCACTGAGGCGCTAAGAGGACACGGGGCTGTCTTGATGACGAAAGAGAATATGGAAGAATGGGCGCTTGCTGGAGGTTCGCCTTCAGATTATTCGTTCATGCTCAAATATGACTCTAGGGGTTCTCTAGCCACGCGAGACATCGTTGCCCGAGCCGCAGACCAAGAAATGAAGAAAAGCGGAGAGAATTGTGTATTGCTGGTTACATCTCATCTTGAAAAACAGTCGTTACAAGAACGGTTTCCCACCATTCAATCTCGATTGAGTAATCATCGATTGGAACTAGGCATCGACCCGTTGCCCGTCGCCCCTGCTGCACATTACATGGTCGGTGGAATATCTGTCGACGAAAATGGTCTTGCACGCCAATGCCCCACCTGCTCTAATGAATTGCAATACCCTGGTCTATATGCAATTGGTGAGACGGCCTGCACAGGATTGCACGGTGCCAATCGATTGGCCTCAAACAGCCTTCTTGAGGCCGTCGTTTTCTCACACCGATGTGCGGAACATGTCATACAAAATATAACTGCAAGTGATGACAATATTGACCTCCCAGAATGGCGTGCTGAGGGGCTATCAAATCTGGCCGAACATGCACCATTGAGAAGTGATCGAATCGCACTACAAACGACAATGACGGATGATGTAGGTTTGGTCAAGCGAGATGCAAGATTACAACGAGCACAGCGTCGACTTGAATTATTGCGAGAAGAGGTCGATAGAATCTGGAGGGGGAGCCTGCCGTCTCAGGAAGTCATTGAACTGCGCAATATGATTCATGTTTCCCGACTGGTCACGGCAGCAGCGTTGACACGTAAGGAAAATATTGGTTTGCACCACAACCTAGATTGTGACTAAACACGAGTGCTCTGCTCGATTCCTTTGACAAGGGCATGCAGTGTCTGATTTCGAGGAGTTGGAATTCCCAAGGCTTCACCTCGCTTGACGACCTCTCCGCAAATGGAATCGATTTCAGTTTCCCGCCCGGCCATGATGTCCTGCAACATGCTCACGCGATTGTCGGCCGTGGCACGGCAAAGATCCTCCAGCGATTGTGTGAGGTCAAAATCAGTCAAATCAACTCCTTCAGCGGTTGCAATTCGGCCGGCCTCCTCCATCGCGGCTAGACCCGTTTCAAACAGTTCAGGCTGGAGGAGCATCTCTCCATTCAGCACACCAGCGATGGCACAAACAGGGTTGATTGCAACGTTTAGCAGCAATTTCGTCCATATGGTCTTGTTGATATCTTCGGACCAGAGAGGGTGTAATCCAGCTTCATCTAGAGCCGACATAAGACTGTCAATTCTCGGTTCGACGGGTTCCAGGTCACTACCTTCAAAGGCACCCATCTTGATTGTGCCGCGACTGGTCCAACGAACTTCACCGGGTCCGATTCGAATGGCTCCATGTGTGGTAGAAGCACCGATGACTCGATGCTTACCGACGAAATTCGCCAACTTATCCATGTGACCGATGCCATTGGACAAACACATCGCAAGTCCATTCAGGGAGAGGACCTTGTCGGTGATTCGGCACAAATCAGGTACGTCGTAACTCTTCCCGGAGAGGATGGCATAATCTGCCCAGCCCTGAAGATCGACGGGGATTTCCTCTTGATTCGTGTCCATCACAGTCCAACGATCGGGTGCCAAGGCCACAGTCCGCCCATCGGGAGTGTCGAGGAGTAGACCCACCGCATCCAAGGCTTGAGCGGTTTCCCCGCGCGCGCAAAGCAGTACTTCGCATCCCGCGCGCGCGAGGCGAGAGGCGACCAAGCCTCCAATCGCTCCGACGCCGAGAACCGCCACACGCATCAGACATCACCTCCGCACCCTTCGGGTGCGATGCAATGCGCTACGAGATGCAAGGTCCAAATGTTCTCGGTCGGTTCAAGCCAAAACAATTCAAACACGTCTGGATTTCCTGAAGAGGTTCCTGTGATGGCAGGGACATGTTCACCTGGCGCAAGCGTGAAGTGGGATAGATTCCACTGGGTTGAGACACCAAAGGCCGCCGTATCAATCTGAACATCGATGGAATGATTGTCTACATTACTCCATTCAATTGGTTGGTCAGTCCAACCCTGACCACCGGCATGATCCAAGGTACCATTGGTCGCGACGATGTCTGCGGACCAACTCGTTTGAGCCTCTCCACACACGATAATTCGTCCGGAATCGGGCAATATGATGGTCCCATTATCACGATTTTCTGGAAGTGGAGCAAGGGGGATGGAAGAGAGATTGAGTACCCATGAACCGTTTTCATCCGTTGGAACCGATGTACTCACCCTGTCGAGAGGACATATCAGAGGGGCGTCATCTTCCAGCAGAGCGATGTACTCCCATTGGTCATCACCCCAGCCTGATGCATTGGCTGGCCACGAGCCTGAGGCACGCTCTGGAGACATGCCTTGCACAGGTAGCGACCAGCGAAGTGTGGTACCATCATCCATTGTGGCAACGAGTCCAGGGGCAAAGGCCCCTTCAGTGTACGTGAGTCGGTGTGAACCAAACAAACCAGTAATGCAAACCTCCATTTCATCCCCGGCGGGGATGGCCAAGCGATCTGCCCCGTCAAATGAGAACAGAGGTGCGTAGTCGTGAGTGGTGTCGAGAGTCAAATTTCCTGCACGCTCGTCATCCAATGTGACATTTGTACAATATTGAGGTGTGGCAGAATCTCCATCCCAATTCCAAGCAATCTCCGAAGGCATCGGTGTGACATCTGGAGTCAGATTGACCTGATGAATACGAGTCAAACCCTCTTCAAGCCAAATAATCTGAAGCGCAGAGGGGCCAGCGATTTGACCCAGAGAAGGAGAAGGCCATTCGACTTCCAATGAGTGTTCGGAAATCGGACCGACATTTGTGAAGGTGCAAGTTTCCGAAGGCAATCCACAGCCGTCAGCAATCTGGTCG
>JAKUOE010000036.1 GCA_022449845.1 Candidatus Thalassarchaeum sp. | reverse complement strand
TGGAGCCGGATCTGGTCGACCTCGCAGCATTCGGTTACATGCGTTCAATCTCACCGTTCCCCCAGTTCTCTCAATTGGAAGATCATGAGAACGGAATGGGCTGGTATCGACGAATCGAAGCGACGCTGAAGATTTGAGTCGCCGTCAGGATGGCGAGAACACCGACAAGACAGTTGGGTGTGACGTCCAAACTATCTTCGAAGCTGAATTGGAGCGGAGGAGCGCCGATGTTCTCTGCCAAACAGAATACAGTTCTTCTTGGACTATAATGTACCACCCAATAATGTCCCTAAATCGGCCAAAATCGCCATGTTCTTTCTGATTCCGGTAGATTTCTGCCGTAAAACGGAAATTACTCCTGTTTGATGAGAGACAACGTCAGCAGGAAGGCAATCAGGCCGAAGCCGCACGAGACGTAGAAATGGCCCATTGAGAAGAAACCAGTAACGGCGGCAGTTCTGATGAGTCCAGAATTCTTGTTTCGGACACCAATCGCAGTGACAATCATCGTGATGATACCGAGACCAATGAATCCGGTGCCGAACATATCGTACATCGCCGCAGCTGTCTGGTCATAGGGTTGGGTGCTGTTCTCCCGCTGAGAGTCACTCAAATCAATCCAATGACCACCCAATGACAATTCCTCGCCTTCCTGAAATTCTTCGTCGCTCGGCCATTCAAACACCAGATGTGTGAATCCAAATGGCTCGAATGCAGCAGGAGCATTCAGTAGTACGAGATTGGTGAAACGATCTCCTTCGGGTGAAGCGATGTCGAGCGTCATCTGACCCGGATCAAGGCCCTCCATCCTGAAACTACCATTTTCAGTAGTGTTGGCGTAAATATTCCGGCGATAGGCCAAATGCCCCTCAAGTGTGTAATTTCCCAGTGGTGTTCCATCGTCATCAAGAAGTACGCCAGTCAGAATTGCAGATTCATTTGGCGCTCCTTCAGATTGGGCGAAAATCAACTGGCGATGTGTGTACATGCCAGAGTCTCCATCCAGATAATCCATGCCGACATAGAGACCAGCCGTTGCCGCCAAGAGAGCCAACAGGGCTGCGAGCAGCGCACGAGGATGAAGGGGCCTCTGACTGGGGAGAATCATCGTTGCCTCTGAATTCTGGAAGACAACTGCGTTTTCAGGAGGCAGGGCCTGCAGTACCTGTTCTTCGGCCACGTCGGGGAGTAATGGCATCCTCTCAAGACTGTTCGCCTTGATGTCCCTTGTGGAGTGCGAGCACCTTCCGGTCCAGTGTGGCCAGAGGGACTGAGTCTGGATTCAGAAGAATGTCATCATCCTCGGGCGGCGATGAATAGACAGTAATCTCCAGCCGTTTGTGGGTAAAATCATGTCTCACCTTGCCGATTTTCTCAGCCGTTCTCCCTCGCAGAAGAGTCTGTGTATCTGCATCTCCTTCAGCGTATGGAACGCCCCACAGACCCCCAAGGACACGCCCGTCTCGGGCTTTCAATAGAATCCCATCTTCCCCGGATACAACCAGAGCGGTTGCGTGAATGTGAGTCTGTTTAGTCGAACGTCGAAGAGGCCACTGTTCAGGGTTCCCTGTGTGAAATGCGAGACATTCTGGTGAAACAGGGCATTGCTCACAACTGGGGTTCCGCGGTGTGCAAACGAGTGACCCCAATTCCATCATCGCTTGATTCCAATCTCCCGGTTGCTGGTGATCGAGCAGCGTGGTCGCTTCACGTAGGATTTCAGAGTCCGTCAGATGTTCTCCACGAAGACGAGAGATGACCCGACGAACATTTCCATCGGCACAAGCCACAGGTTCTCCAAAGGCCATTGAGGCAACGGCAGCAGCCGTATAGGGTCCGATTCCAGGCAACTCCAACAGCGATTCATAGGTTGTTGGAAGTTCAGCGCCATCAAGAGTGTGCGCCAACTTGTACAGGTTCCTCGCGCGTGCGTAGTATCCACATCCCTGCCACAATCTAAGCAAATTCTCTTCTGAATCCTTGGCTAGATCCGCGGGTGTGGGGTAGGCCGCCCGGATACGTTCCCAGTAGGGTAAACCTGTTTCCATCCGTGTTTGTTGTAGAATAACCTCGGCGAGAAGAGATTCCCATGGGGTGACCTTGGAGATTCGCCATGGAAGTGGGCGTGCGTTCTCTTTGAACCACTCCAATAGGGCCCGCATATTCACCGCAGAGGAGTGGCGGGTGATGGCGATTGCGACCGATGGCGCCATGAACAGGTGGCGGCTCGCAGTGACATGGCGACCTGTGAGGCGCGATGGATTGGAGGGGTGGAACGGGCCCGAGCCTTGCTCTCATCGATTGAAGCGGATGACCCTGGGATGTTCACGGCCAAAATCGTCGAATTGGATGATGGGCAAGTGGAACTCATCGTCGCGGTGACCACCGATAGCATCCCTACGCTTCAAGCGACGATGGATGATTTGCTGGCGTGCCTTGCCGCTGCAGAAGCGAGTCTAGATGTGATTCAAGATTAAGCGGCTCGTTTTCCAATTGTGAAGGCGTTTTCGACATGTGCGTAGTACACTCCATTGTCGAATTCAGAATGAGGGGTGCCGGGCAACCTCAGATTATCCAGAGTATAATCCGCAGCAATTGCACTGCGCCAACCAGAACATTGTGAATCAAGGAGGCCTTCGATACGCTCTGCAGCTGTATCGAGATTCCCGAATGCAATACAGTGGAAAAGTGAAGCCCATTGCTTCGGGTACTTACTCGGGACGCGCTCAGGCATCAATGAGCCCAAATCAACCAGAAGTACCTCTCGATCAGCATCCCACAAAACGACGTGAGGAAGAAGAAAATTCCCTTCAAGTCCTAGATAGCGACCATACAGCCGTCGTTCATATGGTGGGAGGCGTGGTGTGTATGCTTGAATCACGGCATCGACAGGGAGAACTCTGCCTTTTCGCCGGACGCCATCGACCGTGCCGTCATCTTGCCTGCGAAATCCAGTCACACGACCATCCAAGTGGAAAGTGACATCCGTTTGTATACATGCAGCAATCAGGCGACCACTCGCCCCAACCCACCCGTCAAGTGCAACTCTGGCATGCTGTTTCAAACCGAGATTGAGGATGGCTTCCGGATCAGGTGTTGGGTCGAAGTTCCAAAGAATTGAGAGCAAAGTGGCTGCGTCTCTTTCAAATCCATCAATCTCGGAGATGTCGCCTTTTCTGGCGCCGTCAATCATTGAAATCCATCCAGCATTCATTTTTCCCCGAGTGAAGTGGAAAATACTGGATCTTTGTGGAAGGGATTGGCGGCAATCGTCGCGAACAACCGCCATTCTCGAAAGTGGAACTTTACGGGTTCGCATTGGAACCTTCAGTTTGCGGAACATCTTGTCCAATGGTCCCTTATTTCGCCAGAATAGTGGAATACGGTCGAATAGCCACTTCCCATCGGGATCAACAGGGGAGGCAAGACCTCCAATCGGTTCTGAGTCGCCAAAAATCGCAACTTCAGCGCCGGCGCTGGCTGCACCCAAACCGGCAAGGAGGCCACTCAGCCCATCTCCGACCACGCCGACTCGTCGCATAACCGAAGGGAGGACGTTGTGGGTCATGAATGCGGCGAAAGGAGAAATCGGGACATTTTCGTCCGCCGAGAGGGTGAAAACCCCCCGATGGCTCGGCGATACCGTGTCCCCTGATGGTGATGAGCCGGCTGAGCCGGCGAATGATGTCGGTGACGTCCTCACCGAAACGGTCGAGCAGGTCGAGAAATTGGCGCTGCCACATGACAGAAATCACATGTTAATCGGTGATGATGGGCCGACCGAATGGCTCATGGAAAGTGCACGTCGATGGATTACTTCGATGATGGCTGATGAAGGTGTTCTGGAACCAATCGAAAGTACGAATCGAAGAACGAAAGCAGAAGTTCGAGCACGGGAAAAGGGTATTTTGGCCGGCCTCTATGTGGCTGATATACTACTCAGAGAATGGATGCCTGGTGCACGAGTTACATGGACTCAGGGTGAAGGTTCAAAGATCGAAGAAGGGACCTGTATTCTCACAATTGAAGGAGGGCGACATCAGATTCTAGTCTGTGAAAGAGTCATCCTGAATATTCTAGGGAGACTCAGTGGTATCGCCACGAATACGGCTCGATGGGTTGCAAATTCTCAGATTCCTCTCGCCGCCACCCGCAAGACATCTTGGGGGGTTCTGGACAAAGCTGCAGTCGCAATCGGCGGTGGGCTCACTCATCGTATCCATCGCGCTGATGCACTCATGTTGAAGGAAAACGACCTCGCATCGACCGCAGAAGACGGAGATGTCGGCGCCAAACGAGTTCGCAAGGTACTGCGTGATATCCCTCTGGAATCGGTTGGGGCATTTGTCACGGTAGAGGTGCGAACTTTGGACGAGGCGTTGGCCGCAGCAGAAGCCTGGGTGGAACGGATGCTGGATGATGGAGAGAAGATTCGACTCAACATCATGCTGGATAACATGGGCCCCGAACTCACGCGCGATGCAGTTCTGGACATTGAAACCAGAGGGCTTCGAGAATATGTGACAATCGAGGCCAGTGGAAACATCACGTTTGAAGACTTGGAATCTTGGCAGATATCGAAGGTCGATCTCATCTCAACCTCTGCACTACATCGGGCAGCGCCACCTCTTGATCTCACATGCATCTTTGAAGGAGTGTGAAGAGATGGGCGATGTCCCAGAGACGCATCCACGATACGCCTCTTTGATGGCGAGAAAACGACTGACTGAGGCTGCGGCTGCAGGGATGCTTGCTGAATCTGCGCTGATTGCGCATGGTCGCGGTGAAGCCTTCGACTATCTACTCGGAGAAGCAACCTGCGAAGCGGCGAGAAAAGCGATTGTAGAGGTGGCTGCAAGATTGGAGGCGGCAGAGAAAGCAGTCATCTCGGTCAACGGGAACACGGTCGCGCTGGCTGGACCCCAGATGCTGGCATGTGCAGCGATTTTGGATTGTCCCGTCGAAGTCAACATCTACTATCGCACACCGGAGCGGATGGAGGCGTTGCTTTCAGCACTTGAACTGCAACGAGAAGAGGCTGTAGCCCTTTACCCCACTCTTGCTCAAGAAATTGCCAAAGTACCAATCCTCGGGGCTGAACCTGATGGTCGAATTCCCAATCTGGATGGACCGAGAGCGAAATGCCACTCCGATGGAATATTGGGTGCTGATGTGGTGCTCGTACCCCTTGAGGATGGGGATCGGTGTGGGGCGCTAATCGAGATGGGGAAAACCGTCTGTGTCATCGATTTAAATCCGCTTTCAAGGACCGCAATCACAGCATCTGTGACCATTGTCGATGAACTCACACGATGTGCTCCACTCTTGTTGAATGAACTGATTGATGGCGCCAAAGATTCTGACGTTGAATGGAATAACGAGGAGAATCTGCGTGAAGTCGTCACTGTGATGCTCGGAATTCTCGATTAGGGCGCCAAGTTGTTCTACGCCAACCGATAATGATAGAATCCTTTTTCCGTAGGGGAAATCACCTCTACATGAGTCAAGATGTCAGAAGAACAGGATCGGCTTCTCCGAGAAGGAGATTCTTTTCTAGCTTCACAAGTCTCTTTCGATCTGGATGCTCCCAAGAAACCGGCTCGACGAAAGTCAAAGAAAGACAACGATGGGAAAACGGCGAAGAAGCGGGTCGATGGTGGGCATGTAACAGCCTGTCCGGGTTGTGCCGCAGATATTCCAGAAGGCGAATTCGTTGAAGCCATTCTTTCCTTTGTGACCGGGGCTGCGGATTATCTGGCGGGGGACCCTGTGCGTGTTCGTAGCGTACAGAGGCTCCAACAAATGGTCAGTCAGGGGCGTCTGCCCGACCCACATTCCGAGTGGAGTCTGGAGGTTGTCCAGAGAATCGAACAACACATTGAGCACATGGCTGACGAAAGAGCGCGACTGATTCATCGACAGGAAGAGGGTTTCTTGGATGGCTTTCCACAAGTGGGAATCAATGTTGAAGAAATAAAGGACAATCTCCGAGCCGAAATCGAACAGGAAATCGTTGGCCAAGTTGCCGTAGCAATCCGGGATCAAGTTCGTCAACAGGTTGTCGAGGAAATGGTGCCAATTATTCGAGCCGAAGTGGAGAAGGAACTCTGGACTGAGTTTGAGGAAGCGATGCGGAATGAGCGCGCAAAGCACGAACCCTCAGACTGATTCAAGCGACGGCGAAGTGCTTTCGCAGATGTGCCTCAAGGACATTGACGATGGCATCACCGACGTCACTGGTTCCTGAGGTCCCTCCGAGGTCATAAGTCAGGGTGTCACCCTTGAGCACCTCAGTCACAGCCAGTTCGATGAAATCAGAGACGGCCTTACAATCAGCATCGCCTTTGGTCTCACCCAACCAATCAAACATCAGGGCGACACTATTGATCATCGCCATCGGATTGGTCTTGTTCTTTCCTGCATACTTCGGAGCTGAGCCATGTACGGGCTCAAACATTCCATGCTCATCGCCAAGATTTGCGCTCGCTGCAATTCCCATGCCGCCTTGAAGCACGCTGGCAAGGTCGGTGCTAATATCTCCAAACATATTGGGTGTAACGACCACATCGAACCACTCAGGGTTTCGAACTGCCCACATGCAAAATGCGTCGATGTACGCGTGATCCGTCTCTATTTCGGGATACTCTTCTGCAATTTCATGGTAGATTCGATTGAACAGTTGGCAACCGCGCGTGACATTCGATTTGTCCACACAGGTGACGCGGGTGGTACCATCACGTGGACATCCGTTGCGACGGCGAGCGGCTTCGAACGCATATCGGAAGACACGTTCGCTTCCGTTTCGGGAGATGGGGCGAGGGTCCCAAGCAACTTCGCCTTCAAGGCCGGGAAATTCCATCGAACCTGGATCCCAACCTTCCCTGCCTTGGGCCTTGTCTGCAGACCTGCGAAGGAGTGAGTGATAGAGTCCCTCTGTGTTCTCTCTGACAATAATCATGTCGACTTGACCAGGTTTCCAGACCTGCATGAATTCCCCGTGGATATTGTGACGCACGCCCTCGTACAATCGGATTGGGCGAACATTGGCATACAAATCGAGACCGCTGCGAATCCCAAGGATGACTGAACCTCCGGCCAAATCACCAGATTCTGTCATCGCACCTGGCCAGCCTACAGCCCCGAGTAAAATGGCATCAGCCTCGTCACGGCAGAATTCAAAGCTCCCTTCTGGCCATTCTTCACCAGTCTCCAGATAATGCATTCCACCGCATGGAATTTTATTGGTCTCAAACGACAAAGGTGTGAGTTCTTCGATGATGTTGAGAACTTTCTCAGCCTCAACCATGACGTCTCGGCCAATGCCGTCACCGGGAAGCAAGGCCAAGGTGTAAGACGTCATGAGACATGGCAATCGTTCCCCCTACATGAATGAGCGCATTGGTTTGTCCACCCAGAAAAGTCAGTGCTCGGACGAACTCTTCATGTACCGTCACAACACCGTTCCTGAAGATGTCTGGAAACCCCTCAGATCATGATGAGCGTCCACGGTTGGATGCTTCCACTCTACCTGAGGAATTGCAGCGACTGTGGGACACGATGTTACGTCTCGATCCTGATTGGGATATGAACGACTGGTTGATTGAACGAGCGAATGAAGAGATGAAAATCGTCGAGGCCAATCTAGGTCGTGAAAAGATGCGGTTGGAGCAGCGAATCGCCCGTTTGGAAGCTCTGGCGAATCGGCTCGGACGAGAGATTCATCTCGATGAGGGAGGAACCCGGCAATGCAATCTCTTCGATGTATTCAATCCCAACCCTGTTGCGGAAGATGATTATGATGCGGATGTTGAGTCTTGGGAGCCTCATCCCGCATCCGCACATCTGGGTTATTTCCCGACTGAAATTGAAGATGATCCGCTCTTGGCGGTTTGTGCACAAGCCATTCTACTTCATCTGGAAGAGAAGATTGGAGAGGGTGAGATGCCGGTGACGCTGGAGACATTGGGTTTGGCGATGCTAAATCGAGGAATCGAATCGGATGATTTGGTCGAAGCGCTCGAATGGTTGCTTGAGCAAGGTAACATCATTGAAGTTGGCGAAAACGAATTCGTCCTCGGTTGAGGATGGGTCCCCGGGACCCCCCACGCTTCCCACTAAAGGTACCCCGTCACAGAGAATACTGGTTGGGATGTCTAGATTAGTATCGGTCTTAGCGGGCCTCGCGGCAGGAATTTGGTTAACCATTATTCTCGGTGAACCGACCCTCGGTGCCATTGTTGGCACCTACGTGCTGCTGTTGTTTGAACTGCCCCGGAATGGGGCGGAGAAGAGACGATTGCGGCACGTCATCAATGGGCAATATCTGCGGCTGAAGGACTCGAATGCACAAATTGGAAGAATGAATCACCATTTGCAAGTTCAGAGCAATGAGTTGAATGCGGTTCGAACAGAACTTGAAAGACGGGATTCTGTGGGTGCGCCCGAGGCGCGAAAGTTGATTGAAAGTCAGCGGGAAACGCTTCAGGCACAGGCTCGCGCAATGGAAGAAGCACAGCGATTGATTGAATCACAAGAACGAATGTTAGATCAATTTGAGGAGAGAACTCAAGAGATCAACAATCGTTGGGATGAGATGGTCTTGACGATGCAGCATGTTCTCGGCTCACAATCCAATGAGGCGCATCAGGCTCAACGTAAATTGGCTGATGAGAGTGGGAGGTTGACAGAGGCTTTCGCCGAACAGAGTCGAGAGATGCAGCGGACGATGAGTGATTTACTCCATCAGCTTGCACTTGAGCCGCGAACATCAAATGTCTCGGTACAAGATTCAGTATTGGTAAACAGTTTAGATGACGTGGAGCATCGAATCAGGGCTCCAATGATTTCCGAACGGCCCTCGAGAAAGGTCCCGAAGATTCCGGTTCTGAGAGCCAAGGCAATCCCTACAATCAGTGAGGAAGAGGATAATTGGATAGAAGCCTTCAACGCAGACCTCGGCTGAGACCCCTCTGTGACACAGGGAGATTTGGTCTGGGTCGGGGCCGCGCCTCTTGAAGAGAAGGCGATGAACCGACTCCGTCGTGACCTAGTCCTGCAACGCACCGTACTGTGGGTGCCGACGGGGCTGCTTTCTGTCATGGGCATCCTGTATTTTCTGGAATACTCCTTATCCTCTCCAGAGGGGATTGTCTCACTTTCATCGGTGTTACTAATCGGACTCATCATTGGACGAATCGCAGGCAATCAACGCTACGGTCAGATTCGAGATGCACTGATTGAGGGGCTCAATGTTGCACCCTTGCTTCAGCAAGAGGGGCGAGGGTTTGCTGCAATGATGTTCGGGATGCCAGGTGGGGCTGACATCCTCGATGTCCTAATGCGACCAGATGATGGTGGGGCACTCTCGAAAGAGAGAGACAAGTGGGGCCGAGTTGTTTACAAAACGCGTGCAGAGGATCCGAGTGGTCCTGCCGAAGGTTCGGGTGCGGACACCTTCGATGAAAGGATGCCGCGCATCGATGCCATGACTCCAAGACCCGAGTTTGAGGGATTGGAAGGTGAATTGACCAAGGGTGAGAAGTTGATTGAAGAGGCAAATGTCGCGCGCGATGAGAAAGCACAGAAGGCATGGGAAGAATCAGAAGAGGCGGACACGGATTTAATCGAGGCGGGCGTGGAAAAACTCGGGGACCTTGTCGCACAGGGACACTTCGCTGAGAACGAATCTGGCGAGGAGTTCCCAAGAGCTCCTAAACTCGAGTCGCCCAATACGCTTCCACAGTCGCCGTCAGAGAACGATGAGGATTCGTCTCAGGATTGAATTGTAGAAGTTCTCGGGCTTTCTCAATCGATGCGGAAGAATGGAGAATATCGCCGTCTCGGGGTGGCTCGATCATGGGTTCGATAGTTCCGATTGTAGACTGTTTCTCAGACAATAAATCTCGGAGGCTCGTGAAAAGTTCCATCACAGACATTGTCGATCCTGAAGCGACATTGTAGACTTCGCCCAGTGCAGCGTCATTTTCAGTTGTCAGCGCCCGGAGATTGAGTTCGGCAACATCGTGAACACTCACGAAATCCCGTGTCGCTTCTCCGGTGCCAAAAATAGTCGGTGATTTGCCGTCCATCAGCATCTGGATGAATGCGGGGATCACAGCAGCGTATGCACCGTTTGGATCTTGGCGTGGCCCATGAACGTTGAAGTAACGCAGTGAGATGGCGCCGATACCAGAATTCAGTACAGCGATTTCAGCGGCCAATTTGTCTTCCGCATACGGTGATTGACATTGTGTGACGGAAGATTCTGTCACAGGTAATTCTGTGGCGTTGCCATACACTGCCGCGGTGCTGGAGAACACGATGCGTTTCACCCCCACCTGTTGGGCGGCTTTGATGACGTTCAGTGTGCCTCGAAGATTGATGGCTTCTGAGAGTTCGGGGTTCGCAATCGATGCAGGGACCGAAGCCAACGCCGCGAGGTGTGCGACATGTGTGCATCCAGACATCGCTGAAACGACATGGTTGAAGTTTCTCACATCTCCTTCTACGATGGTGGCGCCACGAATTCGGGTGCTACCGGTTGAGAAATCATCGAATACGACAACTTCAGCGCCGTGGTGTAGCAATTTATCGCAAACGTGGGAGCCGATGAAACCCGCACCACCCGTCACGAAAACACGCATATGCCGCCCTACGGGCGGCGTTCTTTGATGCATTTGGTCGACCGAGGGCTTCATGAAGCAAGAGTTAGGCCGCGAAATCATGGGATGGGATGCCTCATTCGCCTCTCGGGCGGATTCGGGGGACTTGAGTGTCGGTATCATCGGCCTTGGCTATGTCGGCCTACCTACGGCGATTGGGTTCCGTGATGCGGGGTTCAATGTGTGGGGTGTCGACCTTTCAGAGCGAATCGTCGACGCGCTGCATGAAGGACGGAATCCATTGGGTGATCCAGACCTTGACGATATGATTCCAGCGCCGGGTTCTGAGCGATGGCACATTACTCGAAGTACTGCCGAAGCAACTGCGGAGTGCGATGTACTGATTGTGACTGTGCCCACACCTGTGTCACCAGATCTCAAACCCGATCTCTCCTATGTTGAGAGTGCAGGTCGAGCTGTCTTCGAAGCGTCCGGAAAAGGCAACCGCAAGGTGGTCATTCTCGAAAGCACAGTCTATCCAGGTGTCACGGCGAGTACTTGGTTGCCGATTCTGGAAGAGTTGGGGCTATCAGAGGGTGTAGACGTCGAAGTCGCCTATTGCCCAGAGCGATTCAATCCGGGTGACCCCAACCACGGCGTTCGCCAAGTGGCTCGTGTCATCGGTTGTTCCAATGCAGAAGTGGGTGAGAGTCTCGTCCATCTCTATCGTCGATTGACTTGTGAGGATGTTCGTTACGTCGGTAAGGTCGAAGTGGCTGAAGCGACCAAGGTCATCGAGAATGTTCAGCGT
>JAKUOE010000035.1:1213-12099 GCA_022449845.1 Candidatus Thalassarchaeum sp. | reverse complement strand
AAATTCTGATGCGGGGTGTGAATCGTTTTTCGGGTTTTGTTGGTTTCTTCCAGGTGGATCGTTTGGTTGTGGTTTCTGTCTGCTTGGAATCTTGTTGGTGTTCTTGACTGTAGGATTCTTGTTCTCTGGATCAATATTCGCAATTGTCGGGGCGACCTTGCAAACGCCAGATTCGGTGATAGTGGTTGAGCCGTTGCCACCACCTGCACCACCAGTGGGCATGGTGGAAGATGAATATGCTGATCTAGAACGTGAATTGGATTCTCTAGAGGATTAGTTCGATTGGTTTGGATTGACTGCATCATAAGATTGGCCAATTCTAAATTCATCATAGAAGATGGAATTGTTCGTCAGCGCGGAATCTTGGCCAACTTCGCCGCGATACAGTCCGGCCTTCCAATAATGGGCGCGCCAATGGTGCATGTTGGGGCCCTCAACCGTGCCATTGGTAATCATCTCATCATTGAGCCACACTTCTGTGAATCCATCCCAATCTTGAGACCAGCCGATGTGGAAGATAATGTCGTACCAAACGCCTTTCTCAATCGGTACCTCAGCCATGAAATGTCGGTTGACATCGTTCAAACCGTACTTCAAACCGATACCCGTCACTCCATTTTGGGTTCCGTATAGGATTGAGATTGGGGGGTTGAGAATAGAGCGGTTGTCTGGATCGCCTGATTGGTCGTGCCACTGGGCAATGACGTTGAATCCCGTACCGTTCTCTGGTTTGTCAATGAAATCCAAGGGAATCATGAATGACCACCCATACCAAACCGCATCGCACTCCATGTGCCCTGGAGCGATTCCAAATTCGACGCGGTTCTTCACGGGCCGATCGGCTCCACCTTGTGTGGTTTCATTTGGAGTGATGTCGATTCGAAACGCTTTCTCTCCGTAAGCAACGGTGTCGTTGACAATGTGGTAGGAGTCATTGTGGCCCCCCTCCCATCGTTTGAATATCGTATTCTGTGGGTCGTCGTTCTCGACATTTTCGAAGCCTTCGTACGCGATGACTGAATCATCTCCAAACACATTGAAACCGTCCGCACAGGGAAGGGAAGGGGGCTCTACTGGATCATCGGGTGGATCTTCTGAATCATCGATTGGGGGTGGAGGGTCCGCATCCATGCACCCAGGTAAGAGAATGATGAGGGCGAGGAGGATGGAAAGTTCCCGACTCAAGGTAAAATCCCTGTATCCGGATTGTGGTCAGGAACATGAATGTCACTGAAAATTAGATTTTGGTTTTGAAACCCATTGCTCGAACAACGCACCAACCCATGCGGGCTTCCCAAATTGTGAATGCCCCTCCGCCCAAGCTGGCTGCTGTTGCAAGCCAACCTAGAGGTGTGGGTAGGATCTCAAAGTAGGTCAGAGCTGCGAGGATGGTGCTGGTGATGATTAGGCGAATGCCGAGTTTCATTCGGGCGGCTTTGCCGCGGTCGTCGATGTTGCACTCAAAGGCCATGGTCATTCCTCTTCCTGTGTGGGATTTGAATCCTGTGGGTTGCCAAAGCCACCAAGTATACCTGAAAATATAATCAATCCAGCGATTAGTAAGAAACAGCCATTGGTGGGAAATAATTCGCTACTGTTTGAACAACTTTCCCAACCGAGTAAAATTAGAATGAGGCCAACGATTGCGGCAATAACCCCTTGAGTTTGATTTGAAGACATGGTGAACACCTAAGATTGCATCTCGGTGATGAATGTCTCGAGAGTGGTTTGCAATTCATGAGCGTCTGCGAATTCCTCACATAGATTTCCTGTGACGATCCAGTCTGCCCCTGCATCGATTGCGAGTTTGGCTGTGGCTCCATCTCTGATACCTCCACCCACCAACAAAACGAGTTTGTCGCTGGCTGCTTTGGCTGCACGGATTAGTTCTGGGCTGACGGGTGTGTGTGCACCACTGCCAGCCTCGAGATAGAGAATTGAGAATCCATATGCTTCGGCACACATTGCATAGGCTGCTACGAGATCGATCTGGTCTGATTCAATGAGATTGGCTTGGCCGACTTCGCCCGCCTTTCCACCAGGTGCACAGACCACGTACCCCATCCCCATGGGTTCGATTCCAGCCTTGCGGATGTATGGGGCACCACGGACCTGTTCACCAACCAAAAATTCAGGATTTGTACTGTTCATGAGCATCATGAATGTGATTGCATCTGCAGATGTGGAAAGAGCAGTTGCACCCTGAGGGAAGAGAACCACTGGGACTTCCCAATCGGTTTCTGAAAGGCCGGCATCCTGGCTGGCATTCCATTTACAGAGTTCGATTGCTTCCTGGATTGCGACCACTGTAGCGTCGACGTTGTCTTCATCTGTACCACTTGAACCGCCGACAAAAATCATCTTGCTGCCTGCAGAAACTGCGGCCACACATCGTTGAGCTGCGACGTCTGGTGAAGCGTCATCTGGATCGATGAGAATGATGTGAGATGCGCCCGCGTGCGCCCGCACGTACGAGATGACGTTGGGGTGTGTGGATGGTCGCATGGAGTTGTCGAGTGAGTTCACGTCTTTGGCTCTGACGCCAATTCAATACCACGGGAGATGGATGCGTCGACACTTGCATTGTCTTCATCGAAGGTGCCAGTGAAGCGTTCCAACCAACCCCCCTCTACTTCCGGTAACGGGCCCGTTGTCCAACATTCGACCGTTCCATCACTTCGATGTGCTACGATTTCAGTATCTGGTTCACGACCAACCAATGTGACGCCACCTTCCCAAACAGTGGCTGATGAGGATGTTGTGTCAATGGTTTGATCAAAATTTTCAGTGAGAGTCGATGCTTGGGTTCGAAGAAGATAGGTGATTGGGAGTCGTTGAGCCATTGATTTAGCCAACCACGGACGTCGGCAGCCACTCTCTGTGAGATAAATTTGAGGTGCATAATCACTGAGATCGATGTTGCCTAATACCAATCCTGGTTTGTCTTGGGGGTGGCCTATTTCAGCTCGTGATTCGACAATCGTCACTTCGTGACCTTGTGAATAGAGTGTTTGTGCACAACTGAGTCCTGTGAGTCCTGCACCAATCACGAGAATTTTCATGCCGGAACCTCAGGAACAATGTCTAATGCAAAGACTGGGCATGCAGGAATACAATGTTCACAATGAGTACAAGTTGGCTCATCGACGATTGCTAACAATGATTCGAGATTGAGTGCATCAACTGGGCACAATGCAATGCAAGCTCCACAACCATAGCAAAGATCGTCGTCAACGACGAAAACATGGTTTGGGATACGAGCCACGATTGACTCGAAGTGTCTTCACCACATCAAACCCACCCACCCCTTGATTTCCACTGGAACGTTCTTTCGAGGTCCTAAAGACATCACAAGTGATGTATTTTTTTGAAACGACATGCACGTTCAAGCAAAGGGTGAATGTAGTGTATAGTGATTGAGTATACGAAAATCGATATTATCGATCTAGAAAATTCATTCTTTGATTTCCAGTGGAAATGAAGGGGGACCCTCATCCGAACCTTCTTCGGCAACCCTTCAATGGTCCCCCATGGTCCTGTACACCCCTGGTCGAACAAGCTCATATCCAGATGAGCCTGTAGATTCAGGAATTCGAATCCATTTCCTAGGTGGTGGGAACGAAGTAGGCAACGTTGGAGTGGTGTTGGAAGATCATTCTGCAACACGTCTCTTGATTGATTATGGATTAGCACCCACATCTCCACCCCGATATCCATCCGAGGCCCCACCAATCAGTGATGCAGTATTCACACACACACATATTGATCACATTGGAATGGCTCCGTGGTTGGTTGGAAATCATGAAACCACTCTACATGCGACAACCCTCACTGCAGCCCTTTCAGGAATGATGTGGAAAGACACATACAAGGTCAGTTCAATCGAGGGTTATCCATTACCATGGGATCGTCGAGATGAAGACTATGCTAGGGAAGCATGGGAAACTCACCAATATGGTCAATGGAAACAACATGAGAATTGGAGATGGCAACTTCATCCTGCAGGCCACGTCCCAGGGGCGGCGATGGTTGAAATCGAAACTCAAGATTATCGAATCCTCCATACAGGCGACCTCGACACACGAGATAGCCCCAACACCCACGGGGCTAAACCGGTCGAATGCGACATCCTTCTCCTTGAATCAACATATGCTGGGAAAAATCATCCCGATCGTCGAGATGAGGAAGCACGCTTCGTTGCGAAAGTTGTGGAAGTCGTTGAACGGGGGGGGATAGCAATCATCCCATCCTTTGCCAGTGGCCGCGGTCAGGATGTTCTCAAAATCCTCTATGATTCAGGTTTAGATTTGAATTGTCATTATGATGGAATGGGCAAGGCAATTTCGCAACAGTGGCTGAAACATCCCGAACACCTTCGGGATGCTGAAGGATTTGAAGCCGCACTCAAATGGTCTCGACGTGTTCGTTCCAAATCTGATCGAAAGCGAGCTCTTGAAGCAGATGTTATCGTGACGACGAGTGGAATGTTGGATGGGGGTCCCGCCTTGTGGTATCTGAACCGACTTCGAACCGACAATCGATGCGCCATTCTATTCACAGGATACCAGGCTGAGAAAAGCGGAGGCCGCAAACTCATCGAGACTGGTAAATTACCAATTTATGGACACAATGTCGACATCGCATGTGAAATTGATCGATTTGATTTATCCAACCATGCTGACCATTCAGCACTCATTGATTTCGCCGTTGGTTGCAACCCGAAACACGTGATTTTATTCCACGGTGACCCCGAAACACGACCCCTTCTTGCCGAAGCCCTTCGAGAGAAGGGAATGACTGTTCATTGCCCAGATAATGGAGAAAATGTCCACATCAAATGACGCGAATGTTGAATACAGACGGTCAACAGGGTCTGTACATGGCGCGCAAACCAGCCGGTGGGAAGAAAAAGAAGCGACGTCGAAAGATGAAACTCACACTTCGCAGCCGATCGCTGAAGAAAAATACAGATAATTACACCGATCAAGTCGGTTGGTCACAAGTTTCAGACAGCGCTCAAAAAACAGAGAAAATAGAATCAGCTACAATTCGCCATCAATGCACTATGTGCGGCTCCATCAATGAGGTGCCGCGACCCAAGAGGCAGAAATATTCTGTCCAGTGTGCTTACCCTGATTGCGAACACGTCGATAAAGTCGGCGTTCTTTGAATCAAGGCCACAACCCAATCATCGCTAGCATTCGTCTGGCAGCGGCAAAAACCAACACGACAACTAGGAGTTGACGTACCATTTGTTGAGGGGCAACATCAGATCCATATCTCGAGCCAACAAACCCACCAACCAAGACAGCGGCTGAGAAGGGCAGAAGCACACCCAACTCTAAATTCAATTGCTCTGACATCGCTGCACCAACCATACCGGCAGCAGAATTCACCCAAATGAATAGGGCAGCCGTGGCCGCCGCCGCCTTGGGTGAAGCCCATTTCTTGAGTAGTAGAATTGGGGAGAGAAAAATTCCACCCCCGACACCTACAACTCCACTCACTAACCCAATTCCACCCCCAATTGGCAAAGCAGTAGAAATCCCTGGAACATCAACCTCTGTATTTCCCATCGCACCCTTAACAGAATACAATCTGTATGCGGCCCAGATCAATGTGACCGACAGTAACGAATCGAACACAACACCATCAACTCGCATGTAGCCACCCACCATTGCGAGTGGAATACTTGCAGCGATGAAGGGCCACGTCAGTTTTGGGACGTGGTGACCCGCCCGATGGAAGTGCCAGAAAGCCAATCCAGCAACGATGAGATTCAATGTCCACGCATATTGTTTCAACCAGGCCGCTTCGAGTGCGCCAAATGTTGACAATGACAAAACCGCGAGATACCCACTCGCGCCCCCGTGTCCAACCGTGGAATAGAGAGTCGCCACGATGAGTAGCGCCAAACAGACGACGAACAATTCCAAATTCACAACGGGTCGCTTCCGCCGTCGAACTCAAACCCATCGTCGCCATCGGCTCCTCATGGAGACTCTTGTCACCATCGAGCGCGCCATTGAGATCGCTCGACAGACACCCATCTCCCCTACCATTGAATCGATATCAATCACAGAGTCCAACAATCGCATTCTTGCAGAAAACCTCCACTCTAAAATCGACGACCCCCCATTCGATAATTCCGCGATGGATGGCTGGGCTGTTCGCTTCAACGACAAACACCGAACAGAGATTGGTATGACTGCAGCAGGAGACACACCGACATCCATTGGCCAAGGTGAAGCGGTTCGAATCATGACTGGAGCGCCGATCCCAGAAGGTGCAGATGCAATTGTCATGGTTGAATCTGGATTACAAGGAGAGGCCCACCCCAATTTCATCCGCAGGCGTGGCGAGAATCTAACGAAGGGCACCGTCGCCCTACAAGCAGGTCAACTGATGACACCTGCAGCGATTTCACTCGCTGCAACCATGGGTCACGCAACAATTCCTGTTCGATGCAAACCTCGGATTGCAGTCATCAGTACGGGAGATGAATTGATACCCCCTGGTGATGAATTGAGTGAAGGCCAAATTTACGAATCCAACTCACACGGACTCTGTGCTTTACTGGAGAAGATTGGCTGTACACCCATTCTTCACGACACGGTTGAGGACTCTGTTGAAGGCCTTCGTACAGCACTGAATTCAATCGATTGCGACGCAATTCTCACGAGTGGCGGAGTCAGTATGGGTGATCTGGATTGCGTTCGAAAATTGATGGAGGAAGAGGGAGATATTCATTTCTGGAAGGTCGCGATGCGTCCGGGAGGCCCCCCCTTGTTTGGAACATGGAACGGAACCCCACTCTTCGGCCTTCCAGGCAATCCTGTCAGCAGCCATTTGGTGTTCACGATGATTGTTGCACCATGGCTTTCACCAGAAATTCCATTGGCGAAACATGTCCCAATTCGAATGAAGGATCCAGTGAAGGGCGCACCTGGGAAAACTTGCCTCCGCCGAATCCAGATCGTCTCTGAAGAAGGTGAACTCACAGGGTCTACACACACCCATCAGGGAAGTGGTAACATTCACTCCTTGGTCGCCCACAATGGCGTTACATTACTGCCGCCAGATACGAGTGCAAATGCTGGGGATATCATCGATGCACTATGGTTCGTTTAGAATGAGTTCAAGAACGAGCGCGCCAACGCCCGAAATATGCCCGACGATGAAGAGTGGATTGTGGTGCGCGGAGCGCGTACACACAACCTGCAAAATATCGACGTTGAAATCCCTCGTGGAAAGTTCGTCGTCGTATCGGGTGTGTCGGGTTCAGGCAAATCGAGCCTCGCCTTCGATACGTTGTATGCAGAAGGTCAACGCCGATATGTGGAGAGCCTCAGCTCTTACGCGAGACAATTCCTCGGTCAGATGAAGAAGCCGGATTGTGACAGTATCGAAGGATTGTCACCCGCGATTAGTATTGATCAAAAATCGGGTTCTCACAACCCCCGGTCCACCGTTTCCACCGTTACGGAAATCATGGATTACCTCCGCCTTTTGTGGGCCCGAATCGGGCAACCACACTGCCCTGAGTGCGGAATCGAAGTTGCCCGGAGAACCGTTCAGGAAATCGTTGACGATGTGATGTGGCATTACGAAGGCCACGGAATTTTCGTCTGGTCTCCTGCAATTCGTGATCGCAAGGGAACACATGCAGATTTGTTCACCTCCTTGGTCGAACAAGGTTACCTCGCAGGTCGCATCAATGGACGGGATGAGGAGTTTGAGAACCCCCCGACACTTGAGAAGAACCTTCGCCACAGCATCGACGTTCGAATCGATCGTATGCGTCTAACACGCGCCAACCGCCAACGCCTGACAGAATCCATCGAATCAGCACTCCATCTTGGGGGTGGTAGCCTTGCGATTGAATCATTTGAAATTCCTAAATCAGATGTCAAATTGTCTGAAGGTTCGAAAGCAATGGACACAAAATTGGGTACCACCACTCCGTATTCTGAGGAATTCGCATGTCCAACCCACGGCGCCTTTCTCCCTGAGATGAGCCCTCGTATTTTCTCATTCAACAATCCACTGGGTGCATGCCCTGATTGCCAAGGACTCGGAGTGCAGCGACAATTTAGCCACGATCTCTGCATCGATGAGCGAGCATCGATTGACGACGGCTGTGTGTACCCATTTCGCACCTCGATGATGTCAGGTTGGTACAAATCTCTGATGAGACAAACTTTCGCTCACTATGGGTTCGACATCCACACACCCGTGCAAGACCTCGATGAAGACGCCCTCGACGTTCTGCTATGGGGCTCAGGATCGACAGCAATCCAATACGAATTCTCGAGCAAGAAAGGCTCGTCCTACCAAATGTACCGGCCCTGGGAGGGTGTTTTCGCGCGTTTGGAACGCACCTTCACCGAGACCTCCAGTGAGCGAACCCGTAACAGACTCCTGTCCTACATGACGGATGAACCATGCATGGCTTGCAGTGGCGCGAAACTCAACCCTGCAGTTCGAGGCGTCTTTGTGGGTGGAACGAATCTCCCATCGTTCAATGGTGCCAGCATCCTCGACGCTCTCGCCATCATCCAGACGTGGTCAACGGGCTCGGTCGACACATCCTTCTGGACCGAAATTGATCGCCAACCCCCTGAACTCAAAGACATCCGTGCATTGGATGAACGAGAGATGTTCATCGGTCGAGAAATCATCAAAGAAATCGGCAACAGACTCCGCTTCCTCGCGCTTGTTGGGCTGGATTACCTGACATTGGACCGTCGAGCTAACACACTATCAGGTGGAGAGAGTCAACGCATTCGCTTGGCGACACAAATCGGAACCCGCCTCACTGGCGTCATGTACGTACTCGATGAACCGAGCATTGGTTTACACAGTCGTGACAATGCTCGACTCCTGTCAACACTCCGGGAACTCTGCGATTTGGGCAACACCCTCATCGTCGTTGAGCACGATGAAGCCACACTCCGTCAGGCAGACTGGTTGGTCGACATCGGACCAGGGGCGGGGAAAGCGGGTGGCCGCATCGTCTCCAATGGTTCTCTGAAAGATCTCCTGAAAGCCAAAGATAGCATCACGGGATCATATTTGTCTGGTAAATCATCGATTGAAGTTCCAGAGGAGAGGATCCAACCGAACGGCCACTCAATCCAGATTCGAGGCGCTCGCCTCAACAATCTCCGAGACATCGATTTGGACATTCCATTGGGTTGCATGGTCGCGGTCACGGGCGTATCTGGTAGTGGTAAGAGCAGCTTGGTCACGGGGACGTTGGCTCCAGCATTGCAACGCGACCTCAATGGAGCCGAGACATCCCCTGGTCCCTTTCACAACATTACTGGCCACGAAGAGTTGGACAAGACAATCGTCATCGATCAATCTCCAATTGGTCGAACACCCCGTTCGAACCCCGCGACATACACCGGTGTTTTCACCCCGATTCGCCAACTCTTTTCGGAGACATCCCTATCACGAGAACGCGGTTATGCACCTGGGCATTTCTCATTCAATGTCAAAGGCGGTCGGTGTGAAGCCTGCAAAGGCGGCGGCTCCATCAAACTCGAGATGAATTTCCTCCCAGATGTATGGGTCACTTGTGAGATTTGCAAAGGTTCTCGATATACTCGCGAGACACTCGAAGTCACGTGGAAAGGCCGAACAATCTCTGACATCCTTGGGATGAGCGTTGCCGAAGCGGTCGAATTTTTCGCCAACCAACGGAAAATCCATCGGATTTTGAAAACCATCGACGACGTCGGGCTTGGTTACATTCGGTTGGGCCAACCAGCCACCACACTCTCTGGTGGTGAAGCACAACGGGTCAAACTCGCAACCGAACTTCATCGCCCAGCCCACCGCCCCACTGTCTACATCCTTGCTGAACCGACAACGGGCCTGTCAATGGCGGATGTCGACCAACTGATTCAGGTACTCCTCCGCATCCGAGAGAACGGACACACTGTCATCATCATCGAACACAACCTTGACGTTGCAAAATCAGCCGATTGGATCATTGATCTTGGACCCGAAGGTGGTGAAGAAGGCGGCGACGTCGTCGCAGTAGGCACCCCAGAGGAGATTGCGGAGAACACACAAAGTTACACGGGTCAATACCTCTCAGCCCAACTCAACAAACCATGAACGCATTCCGGTTTGTTCAAGGACGGTCGTCAAAAGCCGCCTCCCCGTAAGGGGGAGGCGTCTGGGCGGAACACCTGTGCATTTGATTGAAGTGACACCTCGTGAATTACCGGGGCTCCAAGACACGAGGGGCGAAAGCATCCGCAGCATGCTCTCTGCGGACCACAATTTGACAGTCGGCAAAGTCCGCTCGATTACCGGCTACCAGATCAAAGCAGAAATGACATCTGACCAATTACTCAACAGCCTCCAGAACCTCTTCACAGATCCGATTATTGAGGAAGGCGTCGCCAACAAGAGCCTACTCGATGAACCATCTCTTTTCCCAGAGGGCCCCGACCTTGCAATCATGGTTGGTTTCAAACCCGGTGTTACGGACAATGCCGCTCAAGCAGCACTCGACGGATTTCTCACATTATTCCCGGAGCAGACCGATGCACAGATTGCGACGACGATGACCTACCTATTCTGGGACACACCCCCTGAAATTGATGGTAAATGGTTGGCCAATACGCTCCACAATCCAATGATTGAGCGCGCCGCACTCGCCTCAAAGGCACACTGCGCCGACGCTGTCTGGCCCCAACTCTCCTTCCCAGACCGTCCACCAGCACAATTTTCCTCCCCCGCTACAATTGATCTTGAGGTTGACGACAACACATTGATTCAGATTTCGGAAGAAGGATTGCTGGCCTTGAATCTAGAAGAGATGCAAGCGGTTCAAGCACACTACAGAGACCCCACTCTACAAGCGACTC
>JAKUOE010000035.1:0-1203 GCA_022449845.1 Candidatus Thalassarchaeum sp. | reverse complement strand
GCAGAGCTTGGGTTACCTCCAACCGCACCCACCGATGTCGAACTTGAATGCCTCGCGCAAACCTGGTCTGAGCATTGTAGCGACAAAATATTCGCCGCCCACATTCACCACGTCGACACAACAACCGGTGAAGAGAGTGAAATCAATTCCCTGTTCAAGACCCACATCATGCAACCGACGCTGGACATGCAAACTCAAGTCGATTGGTTGCTCAGCATTTTCCATGATAACTCAGGTGTCATTGAATGGACCAAGGATTGGAGTCTATGCATCAAAGCGGAGACTCACAATTCACCCAGTGCCTTAGATCCCTTTGGCGGTGCGATGACAGGAATTGTGGGTGTCAACCGCGATATTTTGGGCACAGGTCTCGGCGCCCGCCCCATCGCCAATATGGACGTGTTCTGTTTCGGTCCACCAGACTTCTCTGGCCATCTCCCGGGTGGGCTGTTCCATCCATCTCGCGTTTTGCGTGGAGTGCACGCCGGGATTCGAGCTGGTGGAAACGAATCAGGAATCCCCACAGTCAACGGGGCGATCGTATTCGATGATCGCTACATCGGCAAACCACTGGTCTATGCTGGCACTGTTGGAATCATGCCGCGCCACCTACCGGATGGCCGTGAGAGTCACGACAAGACACCATCACCAGGCGACATCGTCTACATGTTGGGTGGTCGAGTGGGTAGCGATGGTATTCATGGCGCCACCTTTTCCAGCCTTGAGTTAACAGAGGAGAGCCCGAGTAGTGCTGTGCAAATTGGTGACCCAATAACCCAGAAGAAGATGATTGACATGGTTCTCGAAGCCCGAGATGCCGGGCTGATCCAAGTCATCACAGACAACGGAGCCGGCGGCCTTTCGAGCAGCGTTGGAGAGATGGCCGAACTCACAGGTGGAGCTGAGTTGGACCTTGCAGTGGTCCCCCTCAAACAACCCGGCCTCTCATCTTGGGAAATTCTGGTCTCGGAGAGTCAGGAACGTATGACAGTCGGTGTGAGTGAAGACAATGTTCCTGCATTTGAGGCGCTGGCTGAACTGCACGAAGTGGAAGCAACAGCGGTTGGAACGTTCACAGACAGTGGCGCATTCATCGTCAAACACGGCGACTCGACAGTCGCCCATCTGCCGATGGATTTCATGCATGATGGCTGCCCACAACTACAACTCAACAGCGAATGGACACCACCTTCTCACGATGAG
>JAKUOE010000034.1 GCA_022449845.1 Candidatus Thalassarchaeum sp. | reverse complement strand
CACCGCTCCGCATGCCGACCTCTAGACTACCGACCCACGCCCCGAGAAGACCTCCGGCAAGAATCGCTACAGGAGCCCATTCCTGTTCTTCGGAATTTGCAAAATGACGCGTGCCCAACCACATCATTCCGAACAGGATGAGTAAGTACAGATGGACCTCCAAGCCTGCACCATCTTGAAAGCCGAGATCCAAGATGCGCTGAATCGGACCCATCGACGGGTCAATCTCTCCTTCAGCGACGAAGGCGTGTACACTTGCCCAAACACCATTGGCGCGTGTGATGAGGGTCGCATGGATTGCGAAGAAAGCAGGGACTATTCCCAGTCCAATGAACCAATGATCCTCATTGGCCATCCCCTTGGGTAACCGTAAATGAAGGAGGAGGATGAGAGAAATCCAAGGTAACAGCGAACCGGTCTCAACGGGATCCCAAGCCCAATATCCACCCCAATCTAACACAGTGTATGCCCACAATCCACCGAGGCCGACACCGAGGGTGCCGACCCACAATGCCGGCCGAGCCAAATGGAGGATTCTCTCGCGCGCGGGCGCGCCTGCGATGAGCATCGAGGAAATTGCATGGGCACCGACACCGACACAGAGCGTGTAGAACGCGAAGATGACTGGAGGGTGAATGACCATCAAATCGGTCTGTAACAGGGCGTTGAGTCCGGGGCGTGAAGTGGCATCGCTTGGAGTCGGGCTAAACGGATTCAACTTCAGTGCGATGAGAAGGAGAAGAGTGGCGAAACCAATGACAAGGCGGAGACGGAGTTGATGTTGTGATTCCGATTCGCCCGAATGTTGTTCACCGTCAATCAAGAGAAGAGCACCCAACATCGCCACCCAGAGTAGCAAGGGACCCTCACGACCTGCCCAGATTGCACTGATTCTGTAGAATAGAGGAAGATCATGCCCCCCATTGTTCCACACATACTCAATACTGGAGGCGTCGATGAGAAACAACAGCAACAGCATCGAGAACGGAAGCATCAACAGGATGCCGAGGAGCCTACGCATTTCCTTACCATCCGTAGTACTTTGCGCGGCTGTACCCAAAGGCGAGCATTGCCGGGATGATTTGGCGGAAATACAGACTTGGTTTTCGGGAGAGAAGGCGGAGACCAACCATTGCCTTTCCGTGTGGACCCATGGCTGACATCTCCTGAGGGAAACATCGACCCATCAGAGACATCTCATCATCACTGAGATTGTAGAGTGCAGTCTTGCCTTTGAGGATCTTATGGTAAGGCGGGAATTCTTTTTTCCATCTTGTTTGATAAATGGCCAAATTGGAACTTGAGAGGTCTCCAGAACGGATGGCTGCAGCAGCCGTCTGGGCTGCGAACACGGCAGACTTGAGAGCGAGATGAGACCCGCCTTCGAAGAGCGGAGAGGTGAAGCCAGCCGCATCTCCAACGAGCATCAAACCATCGGAATATGTGCGTTCATGTGGACCCGAGATGGGAATTGTTCCCCCAAATCCTCGAACGGAGACGGAACCGTCGCGCCAGGTTGGATTCGTCTTCTCAAGACTGGAGAAGTGGGTTTTTTCGATGAAGGCATCCAAATCCTTCACGAGGCCCTTCTTGTCCTCACTGACCAGGCCGACATTGGCGCGTCCATCACATTTTGGAATCATCCAAAGATATCCTTTCTTTGCGTATTCTGGCCAGATGTAGAAATCCAGATACCCATCGGTTGGAACATCGTGCATCTCGTATTGTATTCCAGCAATCACCTTGGGTCGTTCGTTGAGTTTGGTCAGTTTTGAGCAAACACCAGCTACACCTGATGCATCGATGAGAATCTTCGCCGTGATGGGGAACGCGTCACCTTTACCTTCACACAACCATCCATCGAATCCATTCTCAGATTCAAGGCGAGTCATACCGGTCAGTTTGTGTCCCAAATTCAGGGTCGCACCTTCGGACACTGCTTCATCTGCAATCCATTGTTCAAACAAGTGCTTTTCAAGGACATATCCGGGTTCGGAAAGTTGCTTCTCGGTTCCATCTGGAAAGATGACACGGATGCCTTCAACCCGGAGGCTGATGACCGACTCTGGTAAGTCCAATTCAAGATTCGCGACGGCGATATCTGACAGACATTCACCACAATGGACAGGGGTGCCAATCTCTCCGTGATCTTCGATGAGAATCACGGACAAACCGGCCCGAGCGGCATGCAAAGCGGCCGCACCCCCACCGGGTCCCGCGCCGACGACGAGGACATCACACTCGGCTGCCATTGAAGGGGTATGCAGTGGAAGCGGGCCTTGAATCAGTCGGTGCCGTAGGCACCGGCCCACTTCCGCTGGATTTGATAGGAGGAACGTTTCCGGCGACCATGGGATGGCGCCGACTGGGCCGCTACCTCCGCTCGTTGGAGGACAAGGCGGACTTGATTCGAATCGAACGGCCGGTTGATTGTCATCTAGAGGCCGGGTGTATCGCTGACAAGTTGGTCAAGAACGGAGGACCGGCCGTTATTTTCGAACAACCAAGACTGGCGGATGGAACCATTTCAGAATTTCCTTTGGCGATGAATCTCTTTGGGACAAGACGGCGGACGAATCAGGCATTGAGAGTTGATCTTCCAAGTCAGATTGGCGAGAGGTTGACGGATTTGATGAAGCCAGATATTGGGACATTTGCAAAACGCCCATGGAAAGCGTGGCCTCTCGCCAAGCGTGCACTCTCCCTTCCACCGAAGAAGGTCCGCAAGGGAGCATGCCAACAAGTGCGAATGGAAAATCCAGACGTGACCAAACTCCCAATTCCAACAACATGGCCAAAGGATGGAGGGCCGTTCATCACACTACCATTGGTGGTGACAAAAGACCCGGCGTCGGGAGAATACAATCTTGGTATGTACCGTGCACAAGTATTCGGCCCCAGAGAAGTCGGTCTACATTGGCAAATGCACAAGCATGGAGCCGAACATGCTGCAGCGAGCGAGGGCAAAATGCCTGTCGCAATCTGTTTGGGAGGACCACCTGAGTTGATTTTCAGTGCCATTTCTCCACTGCCGGACAATCTGGAAGAATACATGTTCGCCGGACTCCTAGCAGAAGAACGGCTGCGAATTACCAAATGTCTGACGCAGGATTTGTGGGTGCCTGCTGAAGCGGATGTTGTCATCGAGGGATATACCATCCCTGGAGAGACGCGGATGGAGGGGCCATTCGGAGATCACTTCGGGCACTATTCGCTTGAAGGGGAGTTCCCAGTCCTGCATGTGACGGCGATTACGCATCGAAAAGATGCCGTGGTGCCAATGACCATTGTCGGAAAACCACCCATGGAGGACGGGTATCTAGGAGAAGCAATCGGGGATGCGTTCCTACCAGTACTGCGTTTCCAGCATCGAGATGTGCGAAACCTGTTCCTCCCACTCGAAACCGGGTTCCACAATCTCGCAATTGTCTCTTCCAAGCAACGGTATCCTGCTCAAGCGCGCAAGACTGCACTCGGTTTGTGGGGCGCAGGACAGATGATGTTCCTCAAGACGATTGTCGCGACTGGCCCCGAACACGATGTCAAAAATCTAGAAGTCTTACTCGATTCACTAGATCAAAATGTGTCAATTCCAGATGACCTAGTCATCCTTGATGGGATGGTAGCAGATCAATTGGCGCACGCAGCTCCATTCTAAGGAGTTCATTCCAAACTACTCATCGATGCTTCAACCCAACGAGAACAGAAACCAGCGAACGTTTCCCTCGATGGAATCGAAGGAATCACCCAACATCGTTGGATACGACCTTCGATGTTGGTCATCACCACACGAATCGAAGATGGGCCATCAGAATCGGAGAATACAGAAGAAATCGACGAGGTCGGTGCCGCCAATCAAAGAGAACAAATTTCCCAATTGATGAATTTAATTTGGGAATTGGATAATTCCAATCATCTTCGTTGGTTATTCATCACCGATGATAGTGTCGATCTTGAAGCAGATGATGCAATGAGAACCCTACTATGGCAACTGTTCTGTCGGTTCGAAGTGAGTCGAGACATCCACTTCTCTCCAGATCAGGGGCGAATCTGTTGGGACGCTACGGCACCCATCCCCTCCAAAGAAGGAGAGATGCCTGTGCGAAGATGGCCCGCCGTTTGCCTACATGACCCCGATATCCAGGAAAAAGTCGATGCTTGGTACGAATCGGAGGTGCGCACTTGGGCGTGAAGGAAATATTGGAGTTCGTCAAGATTGAGCACACACTCTTCTCTCTACCCTTCGTCTTCATTGGAGCCTGGATTGGTGGCGACCCCACCGCCCCCCAATTATCATGGATTCTAATCGCAGCGATTGGTGCAAGAGGATTGGCGATGAGTCTCAATCGAATCATCGATCGAGGCGTCGATGCAGAGAACCCACGAACCTCAAATCGTCATCTTGTCGAGGGGACAATGTCGTTGAATACCGCATGGGGATTGTGTGCCGTGTTCTTGTCAATGCTTGTCATAGGCGCATGGCAATTGAATACTGTGGCCCTTGCAATGAGTTGGTTACCTGTGCTTGCGTTCATCGTTTATCCATACACGAAGAGAGTTACATGGACATGTCATCTGTGGCTCGGACTGTGCTTAGGCTTGGCACCAGCTGGGGCTTGGCTTGGAATTGTAGGCGGAGAACTTGGTTGGGCTGCAATCACTGAATTACATTGGTATCCAACCATTTTCTGGATTTGTCTAGGCGTCATGTTTTGGATTGCTGCATTTGATCTCAATTATGCATTGATGGATATGCAAAGCGACCGTGAACAAGGCATCCAATCATTCCCAGCCAGATTTGGAGAACATCACACGCTTCGAACAAGTGTTCAATTTACCCTCCTTTGGTTCGCCTGTTTTGCTGTCTCAAACCCAGTGGATGAGATTACATTTCTCGGTGCAGCCCTACTCATGTGTGTCATCAATGCATGTGTAATTATCGCGCAGAACAAATTTACCGATTTCCAGAAGACCTTCTATTATACCAGTATCCTCACAGGTTGGGTTCTGCTGGGAGGACTGATGGCTGCATGAGTGAAGATGTAGATCCATTTGATCTTTCAAAGGCACTAGAGGGGGCCGTAAAATCTCACCTCGACCCGGCAATCTCAAAATTTCGGCTTCAAGCGGAATATGATCGAGCAGGTGACCAAGAAAAAGCAATTGAAAAAACGCTTAATCAATTGAGAAATTCACAGTCCAGATGTGTGATGTTGGGTGTGACTGGTTCAGGCAAGACTTTCGCTATGGCCAACATTATCGAAGCCCTGAACATCCCGACATTAATCCTCTCACACAACAAGACGTTGTCCAGACAACTCTGGCAGGAGATGTCGGGATTATTTCCCGAGAATGCGGTCGAATATTTCGTCTCGCACTATGATTACTACCAACCAGAAGCCTATCTACCCAAGAGGGATTTGTACATCGAGAAGGAATTGTCCATGAATGAGAGGATTGAGCAAGAACGGTTCTCCACTGTTGCTTCCTTGGTATCTCGCCCAGATGTTCTAGCTGTCGCCACTGTTTCTGCAATCTATGGACTCAATCCACCCGAGACTTTTCTGCAACAACATGCGCGTCTTCATGTGGGTCAACAAGTCGAGCCGCAAGATGTTGTCAAAGAACTCGTTGCACTACAGTATCGCCGTGTGACCGGTGAAATTAATCGTGGTGAACTACGCTTGAGAGGAGAGGTTCTAGATGTGTGGATGCCGAGTCGAGATGACCCCTTCCGGATCCAATTCGATCTCGATGGTATCACACGGATTCATGCCTGTGAGGCTGTATCTTGGGAATCCATGGATGAACTCGAAGAAATCTGGGTTCATCCGAAGGAATTCTTCATGACAGGTCCAGAGAGATTTGAGAAAGCACTGGATGATATCGAATTTGAACTTCAACAAAGAATTGATTTCTTTGAGAAAGCTGGAAAGGACCTGGAGGCGCATCGACTCGAATCAAAGACACAGTATGATCTCGACTTACTCCGCGAAATTGGCCACTGTCGAAGTATTGAGAACTACTCTATGCATTTCGATGGACGGACATTCGGCGAGCGACCATATTGTCTACTGGATTTTTTCGCTGCCTGTGCTCAGACATTTCATGGTTCAAAGGACAAGTTCCTTGTAATCATGGATGAGAGTCATGTCACCCTGCCACAGTTGGGAGGGATGTATCACGGTGACAAATCAAGAAAGGAGAATTTGATTGAACACGGATTCAGACTACCATCGGCTGCCGATAATCGACCACTGATGAATCATGAATTCCAATCACTCGTTCCACAGATGCTCTACGTCAGTGCAACTCCCGGTGAGAGAGAATTGAGGCAGTTGTGTGAATCAACCGGGCAACCCGTTCAGGAAGTAGACCCTAAGGCGAAAAGGAAGCCCCTGTTGAAGGATGCTCTGGGTGAAATTCAAGGGATATCACGCATGGAGATTCGACCCACGGGTCTGCTGGATCCATCCATTGAAGTTCGGCCAACTGAAGGACAAGTGCAGAATCTTCTCGATGAGATTACATCGTGCACAGAGAAGAACGAAAGAGTCCTAGTGACAGTCATGACAATCAAGTTCGCAGAAGAAGTCGCCGAGTATCTTCAGCGCATGGGTGTGAAGGCTCACTATCTACATTCAGAGATTGATACATTAGAGCGGAGTGAAATCATCAAAGCACTTCGAATCGGTCATATCGATGTCATCGTTGGAATCAACCTCTTGCGAGAGGGACTAGACATCCCCGAAGTCAGTCTTGTCGCAATCTTTGATGCAGACAAGGAAGGTTTCCTTCGCAATGAGCGGAGTTTGTTGCAGACCATTGGACGAGCATCGCGAAATCAGAATGGAAGAGTCATTCTTTACGCAGATACCATGGGTAGAGCGATGGAGTCGGCAATTTCACAAACAATCGAACGACGACAGAAACAAATTGCTCATAATGAGTTGAACGGGATTACACCGAAGACCATCGAGAAACCTCTACCAGTGATGGGGATTGAGGCTGGAGAACTCTTGGCCGGAACTGCGGGGAAAGGCGTGACTGGTGGAAAGAGATTCGTGGGTGGTTCATCCGGTCATTCCCGAAAGGAACGTGACAATGATTTGGTCAAGAAATTTGATCTCGGAGCAGGATCTTGGGGGGATGATGTTGTCTCCAATCTATCTCAACCTTCATCGGTAGATGTTGTTGATGATGATGGGGGCGCGGATTCAAGATTAATCGAACGTCTGAGGAAGGAGATGAATCAGGCCGCATCACGACTCGACTTTGAGAAAGCGGCCAGATTGCGAGATAGAATTTTCCAATTGGAAAACTCAAATTTAAATTGATTATTTCAACCCGCCAGTTCAAGTGAAAGGGCTGGGTCGCCCAGCCGTTCCCATGTCGATGAAACGCGAAGATTTCGACGTCCCTGTCGAAGACTATGATTTCAGTCAGATTCGTGATGTGCCATCATTGATTGATCAAATGGCGAATGCTGGAGGTTTCACTGCGACTAAACTGGCTCATGCCCGAGATGTTCTGAGGGAGGCCATGGATAAATCAGGAACGGAAGGGGTGCTGAATTGGCTTTCATTCCCCGCATGTCTCTGCGCAACCGGCTCAAGAGGATTCTTTGTTGAAGCGATTAAACGCAGAGCATTCAATGTCATCATCACTACCTGTGGGACGCTCGATCATGATATCGCAAGGACATATCAGGCATACTATCATGGGGCCTTCGAATTGGATGATGTCGAGCTTGGAGAACAAGGATTGAATCGACTGGGGAATGTCATCGTACCAAACGAATGCTACGGGGACATCTTGGAGAATTCGGTGCTTCCTTGGCTTGAAGAAATCGAGGCTGAACGACGAGAAATGAATCCCGACAATCCTTGGAGGGGGTTTGGTAGCATCGAATTGTGTTGGGCGTTTGGGGATCGAATTGATGATGAGAGTAGTTTGCTACACTGGGCCGCTAAGCATAGAATTCCCATTGTAATACCTGGTCTTTCAGATGGATCCGTTGGAGCGCAGTTGTTCATGCATCGCCAACGAAGTCCTGATTTCATGATTGATTTCCTAGCTGATGAACAAGTGCTCTCTGATCTCACATGGACATGTGAAGAGAGTCATGCCCTGATGGTCGGTGGTGGGATTTCAAAACACCATGTCATCTGGTGGAATCAGTATCGAGGTGGGTTGGATTCTGCCGTCGCCATCACAACTGCTCCAGAGCATGATGGGAGTTTATCGGGTGCTCGATTGCGTGAAGCAATCTCATGGGGGAAGATTCGACCAGAAGCCCCACAAGTCACTGTGGAAGGAGATGCGAGTGTTCTACTCCCGTTGCTTGGTTCAGATCTGTTCGGCTGAGTGGGCGATGCATTCCATCAACCCCACTCGCATCGCTGTCATCGGAAGCCATCCATCTGTTCCGCAAGAAAACATTGAATCATGAAGCGTACCCAGGTTGGGTCGGCGACGTTCGCCGCTGTATCTCACTGCCGCAGGGGACGGGGTGTCGCTCAGAGATTCGATTGTGTGCGTGTGTTCAACGGCATTCTGGAATCGTGCCCAGAGACCTTTGATCTCATCGATGACCATCGATTGAGTCCATGCTCGACGTCCACAAAGTTGGAAGGTTCCCGTGACACCATTCTCTGAGAGGATGCGTTTTGCGACATCCGCATCTCGAATGTGAACCCAATGATAGATGGCGTCATCCAATTCGGGTTCGGTTCCAGTAAGAATTGCAGATACCCAACGGTTGATGGGACCCTCGCCATCTGGAGAATACACATCAATGTACTGAACTTCCAGAGACTTTGGCATACAGGCACATCCACTAACGTCACGATTTCTGGTGTGACTTGAGGGTGTTTCGAACAAGATCGATAATCAAATCAATTTCTTCAGAGGTAATCCCGAAATGCGGAGTGAAACGCAACGCGTTAACTCCACCATGGATAATTCCTAGGCCATTTTTCCGACACATTTCCTCAACCTGACCGAATCCGACTACAGGATGCGTGTCAGGATTTAATTCTGCACAACATAGGAGACCTGTTCCTTGGACCTTGACGATGATGTCAGGGAGTTCTGCAGCCAATCGTTCGAGTTTGTCAACCAACTCCGCACCCCTCTCCCTGATATTCGTTCTCAATTCGGGTGTAATGTGATTCAGAACGGCAATCGCTGTCTCAAGAGCCCGTGGATTCGTGGTCATCGTATTTCCATAGATGCCGACAACATAGAGTTCCGCTGCTCGAGGACCCATCCCTAGAACAGAAAGTGGATATTGGCCAGCGTTCAGAGCCTTGGACCATGTTTCAAGATCTGGGACTTCACAGGTTTCAAACCCTGGATAATCAATAATCGAAAGAGTGCCCTGTCCGCGTATCCCAGCCTGGATTGAATCGACGAGGAACATGCTACCATGTTCAAGAGTCAAGCGACGAGCCTCATCATAGAATTCTCTCGTCACGCATTGTCCTGGATTTCCTTCACCCTGGACGGGTTCGATGGCCATCAATTCGATGAAGAAGCCTTCATTTTCCGCTCTTGAATATGCTGCCCGTAGGGCATCGACATCATTCATAGGGACCAATAGAAGATTATCGCGATCTCGGAATGTAGCGAGATTCTTGTCATATCCATCCTTGCAGGAATGAGAAATCTGAGCTGGACGATCTGTTCGACCGTGGAATGCCTGTTCAATTGCGAGGAGTTTAATCGGTTTACCTTCGTGTCTCCCTCCTGAACCAGTGAGTTTGTTTGCGTTGACATCAGCGATACGCAAAGCAACGGTGACTGATTCCGAACCACTGTTCATGCAAATGAATTTGGTAAAGGGGCAGTGGTTCCGTGTGTGCCCCAATTCAATACGGAGGCGATCTGATAGGCGCTTCTGACTGAAGGAGGGTGTCATGACATTGGCCATGACCCAATTCTTAGACATCGAGTCGAGAATCTCATCCGGCCCATGTCCACTACCAAGCATCCCATAGCCACCATTGTCGTGCAGGACAGCGCCCTTGGAAGTAATAATCCAAGGTCCACGCGCAGCAATCGCAACGTATGGATTGATGGTCGCCGCTGAATAGAAATTGATGTAATCAGATTGGACAGAAGAGACGAGTGTTGCTTCGTCTTGAGCCATATACTCAATACCAAATTCTGCAACCAGGCGATCGAAGGTGACTACTGCTTCCTCAATCGCATGCATCAATTTGGAAAGTTCGCCACCGTCAGTCTTGAGAAAGCGTTTGATTACGTCATCGGATAACCCAGTAGTTTGAGCCGAAGAACCATTCGAAAGGTCTCGAATCGCCCAAAGATGCTCAAGCATGTTCGATTCGACACGAAGGGCATCCATGAATGTTCGGTGGATTAATCTTCAAACAGCCAGACATTTTGCATCAGATAGAAACTCATTTGTCAATTGATTAAATGAAATTAGACGTCCATTCGAAGTCGAATTTTGAATTGGCTGATAATGTTTGATTATCCGCCTTTTTCAATTGAAAATGAACAAATGCACAACTGGGCGTATTATCAGATATTCAATTGGAAATTATACGATTATCAGCCTTTTTCAATTGAACAACTGATTTGATTTGACAATGGGATGGTTTAATAGCCCAATCGACACGTGAGCCGACAAGCAGGATGGGATGCTAGAACAGGAGACGAAAATATGACAGACGACAATTACAGAATTCAGGAACTTCTTCAACGGGAGGTGTATGTGGGAAGCAATCTCGTTGGGACGATTGTAGGTGAACGATATCACCCCAACGAAGATCGGGTACGATCGATGCGACTACAAGTTCAACCGAACGTTGCAGACGAATACATGCGCAAACCGGCGGAGCACGCGCCGCTATCGAAGGAATTGATTCATTCAATCCAAGATGATGGTTCGGTAAAACTCTCAAAATCGATGCGAGAACTTCAGCGACGCTGGAGAGATACAGTGAGAATCGAAGAGCAACTCTACGCTCCAGATGAATTACTCGACCGTGCCGTTCTGGATGATGATGGTCTAGAACTCGGAGTCGTGATCAGTCTCGTGAAGGTTAAGCGAACATATCGTGGAATCACAGTGAAACTTCGTTCAGCTGTAAAACGCCGGTATGGCCTGGGTGAAACGATTGACATCCCGGTCACTGCACTGGCCCGGACACGTGCCCGATTGGATGAGATTGTGCTCTCAAGAACGTACGAGAAACTACGATCTCTACCCAGTTATATGCAGATTAATGAGGGCTTTCTAGAGGATTGAGTGCGACCGTCACGGTTAATTCGGGGACGTCGGTCGCCGGGTTGCTCTGGACGGGTAGCTTAGTTTGGCTGGAGCACCCGGCTGATAACCGGGAGGTCGCAGGTTCAAATCCTGCCTCGTCCACTTCTCCCTAGCCAGGGCGCCTGTTGACGCGTTCCGATGGGAAACAACATGAACAACCGGCTCTGGCGTCAAAACATGGCAGTCGTGTCTGGGAGTAACGCGGCGGAATTGGCCGCGGCTCTAGCAATGGAATTGGGGTGGGAGCACCACCCCTTGGAAGTCAGACGGTTTCCCGACTCCGAAGGATACGTACGAGTGCCGCAAGAGAGTATAGAGGCAATTCGGCGTGAACCTGTTGTTCTCGTTGCAACAACATTCCCAGACTCGGGGATTGTTGAAGCTCTGCTGATGCTAGAATCGATTCATGATGTTCGCAGTGGAGATTTGAGCAATCTGAAAGGGGAAGGGGATCAGGAACTCGCCGATGCAGGACCTGGAATTTTCCTTGCTGTGCCATACTTTGGGTATTCAAGACAAGATAAGCGATTCCAGAGTGGAGAAGTCGTTTCTGCAAAACTGCTGGCTCGATTGTTGACTAGACGCTGGGATGGGATGGTGGGCCTAGACCTTCATGCTCCCACCGTTCTGGAGGATCTTGAGGTGCCGGTCTCGTTCGTCTCATCGAT
>JAKUOE010000033.1 GCA_022449845.1 Candidatus Thalassarchaeum sp. | reverse complement strand
GGCGAGTATTTCACAATCAACAGCAGATTTTCGGCCATCTGGTGGTTGTGTCACTATGACGTGGGCAACCTGTCCTTCTACAATCAGTTCAACCAATGGTTGAACAAACACACCCAAATCGGTCTGTGTGGTGCATCCAACAACAATCACACCGGGCATGGGTGACATATCACGGGTTTTCTGGAATCGAATTTGATCACATGCTCTGGTCATCCCACTCGGATTATGGGCACAATCGAGTAGGAATGGGATGTCATCCACATCAATCCACTGCATACGTCCGGGCCAATTCGTATGTCGAATCGCCTGTTCAACTTCATCGTAGGCATAGAAACAACGCATTGCACCTAACGCAGACTTGGCCAACATCGCAGCTTCCTCCTGGTAGGGCATCCATCCATCGTACCAAGAATTGCTGGACAATGGGCGAAATGCCTTGACGGCTTCTGAGAATTTGAAAGCATCACGACGGTCGCCCCTCCACCACCAAGCTTTGTCGTGATCTCGAACCGCTCGTTCGATGACCTTGCGCGCTGAACCATCGTATGGCCAGACAGCAATTACAGGCCGACCTTGACGAACGATAGCGACTTTCTCTTCGGCGATTTCTGCAAGTGTTTCCCCAAGATATTCAGTATGTTCGAGTGAAATCTCGGTCAATATACAGCAGTCTGCGTCGACCAGGCGGGTGGCATCCAATCGCCCCCCCAATCCGGTCTCAATTACGGCTCTCTCTACGCCTTGATCACGGAAGGCCAACATGGCGACTAGGAAGGTTGCCTCGTAGAATGTCGGGGAAATCTGTGGCTCAATCAGGGTCACTTCCCGAATCTGTTTCAAGCAATCCTCAAACAGAACATCAGCGATTGGAGTTCCATCAATCCGAATACGCTCATTGACCGATAGTAAATGTGGAGAGGTGAACAATCCAGTGCATTTGCCTGAAAGGGTGAATGCATTCGCTAGAATCGCACAACAGGTACCCTTTCCGTTGCTGCCCGCAACGTGCACGGCTGGGAAGGAATGCTGAGGCATTTCAAGCCGAAGAAGGAGGGTTGCAGCATTGTCCAGAGAGGGGTTGTATCCCAACTCTTTCAATGACTCCAACCAAGACCAGACATCGCCGTTCATCCGACCGCCCCGCACCCTCGGTGAACGGTCGCCTTGAAATGGCCTTTGAGAGTCGCCCGAGACATGTCGGGTGACGGATTCGCCGCGAAGCGGCGGGCTGAGAAGGGTCCAGAACACTCGGCAAGTCCTGGTCAGAGGTCGCTCATGGAGGAACTCAAAGGTCAAGCCGGTTCCATGGCGGGGATGGCTGGGATGTTCGTTGTCACCATCTGGTTGGCGATGAAAATTCAGCCGTTCTATGATCGGGATGATTTGCGGGCATTCGGTGCCGAGGGAGCCAATAAAGCAGGATTTGTCATACTCGAACTCATCTTCATCTTCATCTTCACAGCTCTCATCATCTATCTGGCGAGAAAGAATATGCAGAAATTCATTCGTTGGGGTGTGCTCGGTGTTCTTTGGATCGCCATGATGTACACATTGTTCCCATTGGTTGCGATGGTGCTTGTGCCTGATGGCCCACCGTTTACAGAGGATGTAATGGATACCTCAGAGTCATACGTCATATCCGTGGAAGAAGGAGGGGCGAGTTTCTTCTACATGGATGACCCCAATGGAGAAAATGGAACACTTCGATATGTGGCGAACTCAGGCGAAGTCGAGTATTGGAGTCATGTTGTGACTCCTGAATTCGAAGGGAATCCGCAAGCAGAGGTCCAGATGTTAAGAACCGCAGATGGAATCATCATCTGTGAAGGGACACAATGGGTTCTCCTCGATGCTGAAGATGGGACGGTTCTAGATGACCACGGAAAAAACTGTGATTTAGGATTGAGATATGAATACACACCTTCGGACACGATGGATGAGACTTGCGATGGAATCGACGGAGAACCACAGGATTGGCGAATTTTTGATCTGTATTTTGAGCCGATTGGATATTGGAATGACGGCGATTTAGATCCCAGAGAGTGTGATGATTGGATTCGCACATTCCCAGAACCATTCAATGGAAAGAAGATTCTGTTTGTCCAAGAGATCGGGACGGAACACTTCCTGATTGTTTCAGAACAATGGGCCGGCATGGTGGAATATCCAACTGGACCGACGGGCCAAGCGTTTGCTCAAGCGGAGGTGACAACGACGTGGAATATGTCACTCTCTGGCAGTGAGAAATTCACTGGCGTTACATTTGGAGCGGCGCCGGGATTGAATGTCACTGGTCAGGATTCATTGATTCTGGGGACTTCAGCAGGGCATATCACGGGTTGGGAGATTGGAGAGGATGCAACCGTCGAAGAAGGATTGTCCATGAATCTAGGAGAACCGGTCCGCGGACTGTTACTGGCGGATTGTTGCTCAGGAGGGAGCAATGATCTCTGGGTCATTGAGGGCGATCATCTACGAGTCTTCATGGGCAGTAGTTTGGTGGAGATGCCCCGTAGCCTTGAGATTGGAGGGGATGATTCACACATTCCAATGGCGCTACACAATGTGGATAACAATGAGACCGTTCTTGATGATGGAATCCTCCTGTTTGAGCAAGATGGGTCTTGGTCCTCAATGAGATATACTGTTTACAATGCCGATTATTCCACGACCACGATTGTGGCTCTCGCGCTTTCTATTGCTCTGTTGGTCATCTTAATTTGGCAACCTGAATGGTATGTCATCAACACCGTTGGAATCCTTGTGGGCGCGGGAACAATCACGATGATTGGTGTCTCTTTCGTGCCGTGGCTCATCATTCTCTTCATGACACTCGCGGCAGTGTATGATGCATGGGCAGTTTACAAATCCAAGCACATGCTTGAATTGGCGGACACAATGGTCAATCTCGAATTGCCGGTGATGCTTGTGGCTCCGCAGAGGCCAACTCGAGGACGATTGAAGGTGCGGGCTCCGGATGAGGGAGGACCTCCGCCGAAGAGAGGATTTGACGAAACGATGCTGATGGGTTTGGGAGATGTAATCTTCCCGGGATTGTTGTGTATCTCGGCGATGACCTGGTTGCCTGAAGTAGATGGCCCCATGGGCTGGTCGGGACCTGTGTGGGTCGCCATTGGAACGATGATTGGGAGTCTGGTTGGGTATTGCGTACTGATGACATACGTGGCTCGCGGCAAGCCACAAGCAGGACTACCATTGCTCAATGGAGGGGCAATTCGAGGGTACTTCATCTCTGCAGCCATATTCATCGGCAGTTCTGCCTTCGTTTTCGACGTCGGACTGTTCTGATTATCCGTCGCTTTCAAGCATGAAGGGCGGTTCCGTAGGAACCGGAGAAGCCTATGCTGGACATTCGGATGTTCCGCGACCACGCCGATGTGATTCGCGCAGATCACGATAGACGAGGCATTTCTCACGAGGCGATTGATGAGGTCATTCGGTTGGATGAAGCGTGGAGAAAGGCCCGATTTGATGCGGACCAACTTCGCAGGAAACGGAATGAAGCGGCCCGCGGAATCGCAGCAGCGAAGAAGGCCGGAGATGATGTAGAATTCCAACGAATCCGAGCCGAAGTTGACAGTATTGCTGAAGAGATTGAGGCACTGGGTGAAGCATCGGATTCACATGAGGCTGAGAGAGACAGGATTCGGATGTCAATTCCAAACATTCTACACGCCGATGTACCCATTGGCGGAGATGAAGGGGGCAACACGCAGCACAGCCTCCATGGAGAACAGCCCACCTTCGAATTCGATGCCCGGACACATAACGATCTAATCGAGATGAACCGTTGGGTTGATCTTCCACGAGCGGCAAAAATCGCAGGGAGTCGTTTCTATTTCCTCAAAGGAGATTTGGCCCGCATGGAATTGGCTTTGCAACAATATTCCGTGGATTTCATTGCAGGTCGAGGCTACACATTCGTTCAACCACCGGTGATGATGAATCGAGAAGCCTACGAAGGTGTCACCGATTTAGCAGATTTTGAGTCAGTCATGTACAACATACAGCCTGACGGGTTCTATTCAATCGCGACCAGCGAACATCCCCTCACTGCGATGTTCATGGATGAGGTTCTCGAACCAAGCCTATTACCCATCAAAATGGTCGGGGTATCTCCATGCTTCCGACGCGAAGTTGGAGCCCACGGTCAAGGTGACAAAGGAATTTGGCGGGTTCACCAGTTCACCAAAGTCGAACAGATCATCATCTCACATCCTGACCATTCATGGGATGCACACGAAGAATTGCTGACCAATTGCGTGGACCTCTGGAATGAGCTCGGGCTTCACTACGAGGTCGTGAACATCTGTACCGGAGACATGGGGACTGTGGCCGCCAAGAAGTATGACCTCGAGGCTTGGCTCCCTGGTCGAGGAGAATACAAGGAGATTGTCTCTTGTTCAAATTGCACAGACTATCAGGCCAATCGCCTACGAATGCGGTTCAGAACTGCTGAAGGTAATTCGGCTGTACACACACTCAATTCAACCGCGGTCGCCACCAGTCGAGCACTGGTCGCCATCATGGAGCAGAATCAACTGTCGGATGGACGTGTTCGTGTTCCTGATGTTCTACAGCCCTACATGGGTGGACAAGAAATCCTTGAACCTTGCAATTGGTAATTCGATTTTCCAATTGGATTATTCGATATCCTCGATGTCGATTAAGACGGCTCCGGCATCCACTTGTTCCCCGACTTGGTGGTGGATTGCAACAATCTTCCCAGATCCATTCGCAGCGATTCTATGTTCCATCTTCATCGCTTCCATGACGATCAGGGTCTGGCCCGATTCAACAGTATCACCGACGTTGCAGAGGAGTTCGAGAACCTTGCCCGGCATAGGAGCAGTCATTCCACCCGAATCATCGGAGCCCCCTGCTCCCTGCTCATCGATTGACAAGATGTGGATGCGCCCGTCAAGGTGGATCCACCAATCATCTCCAACCTTAACGGTATGAGCCAGTTGTCCATCCACCCACAAACGATTGGGACGTGCATCGATTTCGAAGGTGTGCTCGTTGGGTACACTTTCATCATCACAGAACGCTTCTGCAGAACCGATGGTAATCTGCCAACGGCGTCCGCTGGAATCTCTCAAATCAACCATGCGTACACCTCATGGAAAAGACCTCCTCAGAGATAGGAAAGGATTGTACGGGCTGCCGCGTCCTTCTTCTGATTCTACAGCCATCGCCTTTCGAGAGAGTCCGTAGTGTTCTGAAGCAGCAGCAACGAATGGGGCGACGTCAGAGGATTGAGAAGACCAGCCATCGGGCCAGTTGACTGGGATGAAATCAGTGGTCGTTTCTCCGGAATGATATGCAGGGTGCGCCATGATATCTGCGAGGAATCCCAAATTCGTCGTGACGCCGAGCAATACGAAATCCTCACACGCTCTCTTCATTCGACGGATTGCGGCCTCGCGCGCGGGCGCGTGGACAATCAATTTGGCGAGCATTGGATCGAAGTCAATTCGGGCTTCATCGCCTTCACGCACACCGGTATCGAGTCGAATCCCCGGCCCTGTAGGGGGGCGGAACATCGCCAGTGGTCCAATCGCGGGAAGGAAGTCATTGGCTGGATCCTCTGCATAGATTCGTACTTCAATCGCAGGACCCCGAATGGATAAATCGGATTGTGCGAATGGAAGGGGCAAGCCGGCGGCGACTCGAATCTGTTCGACAACGATATCGACGCCACTGATACATTCAGTGATGGGGTGCTCGACCTGCAGACGGGTGTTCATCTCTAGGAAATGAAAGTCGCCGTCGTCTGATAGTAGGAATTCGACGGTGCCTGCACCCTCATAATCCACAGCTCTAGCCGCATTCACTGCGGCTTCGCCCATCCGTTGACGTGTGGTTTCGTCGAGCACTGGTGAGGGGGCTTCTTCGACCACTTTCTGGTGGCGACGCTGGATGCTGCACTCACGTTCAAACAGATGAACCGCATTGCCTAGGGTATCGCTTAGAACCTGTACCTCGATATGACGAGACTTCTCAAGAAGACGTTCGACATAGACCGTGCCGTCACCGAATGAAGTGGTGGCTTCACGACTTGCCGCTGCATATTCTCGTTGAAGGTTCCGTGGTTCGTGGACCATGCGCATGCCCTTTCCACCCCCACCTGCACTTGCCTTGAGTAACAATGGATAACCGACTCGAGTGGCTGCACGCACCAGTTCATCCACCATGTCATCTGGATTCTCGAGGGAGAGTTCTTCACCAGGGATTACTGGGACACCGGCCTCAATCATTGCCCGCCTCGCACTAATCTTGTCACCCATCTCATCGATGGCATGGGCAGAAGGACCAATCCAAACGAGTCCGGCGCCTTTGACGGCATTCGCAAAGGCACTGCGCTCAGAGAGAAAGCCGTAACCGGGATGGATTGCATCAGCACCCATCTCTTCTGCTGCGGCGAGGATTGCCTCTATGTTCAGATACGTCTCTGTGAGGGGTTCACCGGGTAAGAAAACTGATTCGTCGGCGGTCTGTTGGTGTAATGAACCCCGATCCGCCTCTGAATAGATGGCGACGGAACCCAGACCCAATTCTGCACATGAACGGAAAATACGGCAGGCAATCTCACCCCGATTGGCGACCAGAATTTTGGATATCGGACGTGGTGCGCCCTCCATCCAGTCCGGTCCACTCATGTGGAGTTCACTCCTCTTTCCAATTCGGTGGACGCTTCTCAAGGAAGGAGGCCAAGCCTTCTTGCCCCTCTTGAGAACCGCGCATCTCGCTCGTTTTATCGAGAGTCCACGTTCGCAATTCTTCGTCTGAACCAGACCAACGATCAAAGGTCAGCGCGAGTCTCTTCGATTCTGCAACAGCCATCGGTCCTGTTGTGAGAACCTCAGCAATGACTGAGGATTCTGCACCATCAAGAGAATCTGACACTTGATTCACCAGACCGATGCGGAGCGCTTCGTCGGCAGCGATTCGGCCTGCCATCATCGAGAGCCTGCGAAACTGTGCACTACCGACCTTACGATAGACATAGGGTCCGATGACTGCGGGCAAGATGCCCAATTTTCCTTCCGATAGAGCGATTCGTGTACTCGGTTCAGCGATTACGTGATCAAGTCCAGCGATGAGGCCCGCTCCACCTCCGAGAGCCACGCCTTGGATCTTACCAATGGTGAAACATGGATGTGACCACAGACTGTTGAATAATCGATCTAAGCGTTCGGAATCGGCTCTATTCTCTTCAGGACTCTTCGCCCCTGCATCACGCATCATGTTGATGTCAGCACCAGCACAGAAGTGCTTCCCAGCACCCGTGAGTACCAACACCCTCAGGTGAGGTGCACCGTTGGAATCCACAAGTGTGCCCCGTTCACCGACGGAGCGTTCTCTGGTCCAATCGAGAATCGAGATGATTTCGCTGATGAGTTGGATGTTCAGTGCGTTGTACACATCTTCACGTCTCAAGGTCAGGTGGGCGACCGCTCCCTCGATATCGAGCGAGCACAGGCTGGTTTCTGGCTTCAAATCTTCAATTGCATAATTTGACATTCCAATTGCTCCTTTCACATTCTAAATATTCCAAAATTCGTATCTGGCATCGGGGCATTGAGACTTGCACTGATGGCCAAGCCGAGTACATCCCGAGTATCACGAGGATCGATGATTCCGTCGTCCCACAATCGTGCAGTCGAATAATACGGTGAACCCTCAGCCTCATATTTCTCAAGAATAGGGGCCTGAAACGCATTCCATTCATCATCTGTCATTGGGTCAAGCCCCTCACGAGCCCGCTGATCTTGCTTCACAGTCGCTAGAACGTCTGCGGCCTGTGGCCCCCCCATCACTGAGATGCGGCTGTTGGGCCACATGAAGAGGAAGCGGGGGTCGTAGGCCCTCCCACACATCCCGTAGTTACCTGCACCATGACTGCCACCGATGATGACTGTGAACTTGGGGACGGGGACGCACGAGACAGCTGTCACGAGTTTTGCACCATCCTTGGCGATGCCACCGGCCTCATATTCACGACCGACCATGAAGCCAGTAATGTTCTGCAGGAAGATTAGAGGTGTTCCACGTTGTCCGCAAAGTTCAACGAAATGTGCACCTTTGAGGGATGATTCAGAGAATAGGATACCATTGTTCGCTACGATTCCCACAGGATATCCGTGGATGCGAGCAAAGCCACAGACGAGAGTCGGGCCATATCGTGCCTTGAATTCATGGAATCGGCTGCCGTCAACGATGCGGGCAATGACCTCTCGTACATCGAATGGAGTTCGATTGTCTTCAGGAATGATGCCGAGAATATCATCAGCGGGGTAGGCTGGATCTTCGGGAGCTTGTACCTCCAACTTCGTCTTGGGACCAGTGTTGAGGTTCTCAACGATATTACGGACCATGCGAAGAGCACTCGGTTCATCCTCAGCATAATGGTCAGCGACTCCTGATTGGGCCGTATGGACATCGGCACCACCCAAATCCTCAGCAGTCACCTCTTCACCTGTTGCCGCCTTCACCAACGGTGGTCCTGCGAGGAAGATTGTTCCATTGCCTTTGACGATTATCGATTCATCCGACATCGCAGGGACATAAGCGCCACCTGCTGTACAAGAACCACAGACAGCAGCAATCTGCGGGATGCCTTTCCCACTCATGACGGCTTGATTGCGGAAGATTCGACCGAAGTGTCCTTTGTCTGGAAAAACCTCGTCCTGCATTGGAAGGAAAGCGCCACCAGAATCAACGAGGTATATGCAGGGGAGATGGTTGGTGTTTGCAACCTCTTGGGCTCGAATGTGCTTCTTGACTGTCATTGGATAGTACGAACCGCCCTTCACCGTCGCATCATTGGCCACGAACAGACATTCCTTTCCATGGACGACGCCAACACCCGTAATCATCCCGGCACTCGCTGCTTTTCCATCATAGAGATCGTATGCAGCTAAAGGAGACAATTCGAGGAAAGGAGTCCCTGGGTCACAGATTGCTGAGATTCTCTCCCTTGGAAGGGCTTTGCCCCGACTGCGATGCTTCTCGACATATTTGCCACCGCCGCCCTCTTGAACTTCATCGAGGCGGGTACGGAGTTCAGCCAGTAGGGTGCTGTTGTGTTCATGGTTCGACTTGAATGAGGCATCCGAGGAATTGACTCGGGTCTGAAGTCGGTCCATGCGCACCCCTTAGGGGTGCGAATACGCGCTGGGCCTTGAACACTCGCTTGTTTCACACGTCTAGAGTCATCCGCAATACATCTCTCAATCCGGGTGCCAATCCAACCACGAGGAGACAAAGAATGACCAGTAAACGCAAGTGGCGGTGGCGATGCTCAAATCTTGCAGAGGCAAAGAGCCACCAGATCAATCCTGCGAGGCCGAACTTGAGAATTCCAAAGCCCCAAGCCGAGCCAGCAACGTCGATGACCTTCTGCGAGAGTACGTGCTTCTCACCATATCCATAGTGTTCCAATCCAACGCTGGTGGCGAGTCCATCAATCATCTGTCCACACATGGCGAGGAGAACAATCGGATGGCCGAGAAATGCCTTGGGGGTGAGCGCTTCCAATCTCTCCCATGTCGACGAATGTTGTCGATCCCAATCCTCCAATGAGATGCCAGCGGGTAGAATAGAGGGTTCCAAGCCCATGTGATGCAGTTCGGATCGGGCCTCCTGACCATAGAACCAGAGCAACGTACAGAGAAGAAGAGGAGCACAAACAATGAGGATAAGTGGCCCCAATGAGATGGGAATACGGCCGTTCAGTGGCTCGAAATAGAGCATTAGCCATCCGGAGAGATGGACAAAACAGCCACCGATGCCAACCTGGATGAGGCCTTGCTCAATTGCGGTGCAGCACTCTAGGAATGGATGGAGTAAGATGATGAATAGAATTCCACCGAATGGGGAGAGGAACAGCGGAGATGTGAGGAAAGTCAACGTGTCCTGTTCCCAATGTCGTCCAAACTGTGGCATGAATAAGACCACCTGAAGTAGAATCAGGATGACGGCCAATTGAGTGACTGCAACTCGTTGATCTGAATTTGTTCGCTTCGAGGCACTGTGAGACATCCAACCGGTTAGAATAACCCAACCCGCCACATGGAAATGGATTAACGGAGAGACGAACAAACCACCGACGCCTGCGGTATCAAACAGCAGACCATCCTCATTCACTTCTCCCAATGCGGCCCAGACCACCCATGGAACGAGGGCGAGTATGGAATTGTCTCGAGCAGGGACACCTATCCGACGAAGCCAGGCCGATAGTACGACGACGAAGGAGACCAGTAGCAGTGAATAGACCACCGTATCGACGGGGTTGTAACCGGCATCACCAGTGGTTGAATCCAACGTATGTGGTTCGATGAAATAGGTATCATACCCTTCTGAAAGCATGTTTCCAGGAGCGAGGTCATCGCCAATGATGGCCCCCATTAGAAGAATCATGAATGTGAGGATTAGAGTGGCTGCACCACGTTCCATCAGTGCGAATTGATGGTCGGGCAATGGCGCCTCAGTGAGGAGCGGTGCGGGGTCAGCCATGAGCGGCCCTCAGGTCAATGCTTCAAAGCGATTTCTTCACTCTTCTTCGCCCACTTGACGAGCCTCGTGAACTTCTCGGAACACAATTGTCTCGACACCGACGTGGTCACGAAGGGTTCGAATCAGACTGAATTTGGTAAATCCCCAGTTCTGATCGTACGCGACGAACTCAGGAAGGGTGATGGTCAAATCATCTGCGTCGAATGAGACTTCAAAGCCATCTCTACCGGTGTTCGTCTCCAAGAGTGTGGTCACTTTCTCTGCACGATCCTCGACGACCTTGATGATGCGATACTTGTAGCGCAGTGTCCGTCCGGCCAATGGGTGATTGAAGTCAATTCGAGCACGGCCCGCCCTGATCATCTGTAGAATTCCCTGCTTACCATTGATTTCAACCGGTCCGCCGATGGCGAGGCTGTCGGGGTCACGCACGGAGCGTGCTAGGACATCCTGGCCCATCGTTTCAACCGCATTGGGGTCTCGTTCGCCATATCCTTCTTCAGGAGGGATGTCAAATTCGTAGTCTGTTTCGGCTTCAGCCTCAGCCAGATGAGCTTCAAATCCAGCAATCAAACGCCCGTCGCCGATGACAGTAATCAGAGGAGTGTATGTACGATTCTCATCGAACTTGTCAGCCTCCTTGGCGACTTCCTCTCGGGTCGTCTCGATGAGTACATCGTCATCAGCATTGTAAAGGTCGTAATCGATGTGAATGATGGAACCGCTCTCCATTTGGGACACCTGCCTCACATTGTAGGCGGCCCGGCGACCGACTTCCCCTTTATGAGCGTGCGTATTGGGAGCCCGAGCCCGTAGGGCTCATTCTTCCTCTCCTTTCGGAATCGACGGAGTCATAATCCAAGTCAACGCAGTTCCAATCAGTATCAATGACCATCCCATCCAAACAAGATGGCTGCCCGTCAAATCATAGATGACTACTCTGATTCGCTCAACAGAGTCACCCTGCTGCATGAATGATGTGAGATAGAGGTCGTTCGCCTGACTCTGGTCGAAAATCATCACTAGATCACCGTGGGGGCGGTGCCAGATATCCGTCTCCGGTCTTGCTGGTATCCCTCCCTCGTCAAAACGCAGCATCCCAGGTGTGAGTGTCGCGATTACATCTCCTTCGGCTTCCTTTCGCACTTCCACAGTGACTACGATTTTGCCATCACCAACAGACTCGTCCCATCCATCATCATCTGGACCCAGAGCCGTCAATTCAGTGAATGTATACCAGTAACCACCATGCTCGATCGGTGCATCTTTTGGAAGCATGACGATGTGACTAGGGTCCCCTCGTTGAACGAGAGTTGTAGTGAATACGTGGCCGACGAGTAATAGTAGAATACCAAGATGGGCCACATGGATGGCCATGCGGCGGA